>JBBIHL010000170.1:0-6622 GCA_037447075.1 Candidatus Eiseniibacteriota bacterium
AACGCCTGCGCCGGGGCGCTGCTGTTCTCGGCCGCCGAGGGCGGCCGCGGCCGGCCGGTGCTGGGACCGCGCGCCGCCCAGGCGCTGCGCGAGCTGGCCCCCTTCCCTCCCCCCCCGGAGGGCAGCTGGGAGGCGTGGCGCTCCCGGGTGGTGGCCGCCTGGGACGGCTGGTTCCAGGACGGGCAGCGCAGCGCGGAGGCGCCGTGAGCGCGCCGCGCTTCGTGATCATCCTGGTGGACGCCCTGGGCTGGGAGCTCGCGTCTCGCCGCCCGGGATTCCTGCCGGAGCTGCCGCATCGCCGCCGGCTGGAGACCGTGCTGGGGTTCAGCTCGGCGGCGCTGCCCAGCCTGTTCACCGGCCGCCGGCCCAGCGAGCACGGGCACTGGCTCATGTACCGGCGCGCGGGGCGGGACGGCGTCTTCGCGCCGCTGCGACCGCTGCGCTGGGCCCCCCGGCGGCTGCGTGAGAGCTACCGGCTGGGCCGGGCCCTCCACCGCTGGCTGGAACGGCGCGGCGTCGAGGGCTACTTCCAGCTCTACCAGGTGCCGCGCGCGCTCCTGCCGGAGTTCGACCTGTGCCAGCGGCGGGACATCTTCCGCGCCGGCGCGCTCGCGCCCGACTCGTGGTGGGACACCCTGGCGCGGCACGGCATTCCGGCGCGGGTCTGGCAATGGCGCACGGCGGAGAGCGAGAGCCTGGCCGCGCTGGTGGAGCACGCCGGGCGTCCCGGCGAGCCGGTGCTGTTCTGCTACACCGCCGAGCTGGACGCCGCGCTGCACCGCGAGGGATCGGGCGGCGCGGGCGTGGCCCGCCATCTGGAGCGCTACCAGCAGGCGGTGCGCGCGCTGCGCGCCGGGTCCGCCTCCCACTGGATCTACCTGCTCTCCGACCACGGCATGGTGGACGTGGAGGGCACGGTGGACGTGATGGGGGCGCTGGCGGCTCTGCCCGGGCGCTGGCCGCGCGACTACCTGGCCTTCTTCGACTCCACCTTCGCCCGCTTCTGGTGGCGCAACGGCGCCGCGCGCGGCGCGGTCCGGGACGCCCTGGCGGGGCTCGGCCGCGGCCACTGGATGGACGACGCCGAGCTGGAGCGGGAGGGGGCGCTGTTCCCGGACCGGGCCTACGGCGAGGACATATTCCTGCTCGACCCCGGATGGCTTATGGTGCCGAGCTTCATGGGCTCGAGCGCGCTGAAGGGCATGCACGGCTATCACCCCTCCCACCCGCAAATGAGCGCGGCGCTGTTCAGCAACCGGCCGCTGCCGGAGGGCCTCGACCACCTGTGCCAGGTGCGGTCGTTCCTCGAAACGGAGCTGCAGGCCTTCGAGGAGGCCGCATGAGGCGCGGCGAGATCGCCCACACCCTGTCCCGCGGCGGGTTTTACATCACGGTCGAGCAGCTGGCGGCGCTGCTGTCGGGCATCATCTACACCGTGGTGGTGCTGCGCTGGCTCGGTCCCTACGCCTACGGCGTGCTCGCCCTGGCCCTGGCGCTGGCCGGGCTCGCCACCATCGGGGCGGGCAACTTCGAGATGTTCCTGGAGCGCTACGCGGCGGAATACCGCGCCCGCGGCGAGCACGCCACGCTGGCGCGCGCCCACCGCCTGGCCCTGGGCCTCAAGCTGGCGCTCGGCCTGCTCTCGGGCCTCGCCCTGTGGGCGGCCTCGGGCTGGCTGGCCCGCCGCTTCGGCCTCCACGACCTGGAGCGCCTGCTCCCCGCGCTGCTCCCGCTCGTGCTTTCCGACGCCTTCAACACCACCTCCCGCGCCACGCTCTTCGGCATGCAGCAGTTCGGCTGGCTCGCGGGCGTCGCGCTGGCGTTCCACGCCGCCAAGATCGCCATGGTGCTGGTGCTGTGGAGCCTGGGGCGCGGGGTGCTGGCCCTGGCCCTGGGCCTGGGCCTGCTGGCGCTCGCCCAGGGCCTGCTCGCCACCCTGGTCCCGCTCTGGATGCTGCGCGGGCCGGCCCGCAGCGAGGGGGCCCCCCCGGCGCGCTCCCTGCTGGGCACGATGTCGCGCTATTGCATGCCCCTGCTGGGCGCGCGCATCGCCTTCCTCTCCGGGCAGAACCTGAGCAAGGTGGTGCTGGGCAAGCTGTTCACGCCCGAGCTGCTGGGCTACTTCACCTTCGCCTTCCAGACCGTGGAGCGCTTCGTCACGCTGGTCTACTCCCTGCCCTACGCCCTGCTGCCCTCCTTCACCCAGCTGGTCGCGCTGGGCGAGCGCGACCGCCTGCGCTGGGTGACCGGGCAGGCGTTCCGCCTGATCGGCGTGGCGGCCGCCGCCATAACGGTGCTCATCTTCGTCTTCGCCCCCGAGCTCACGCTGTGGCTGGCGGGCCCCCGCTTCGCCCCCGCGGTGCCGCTGCTGCGCATCCTCGCGCTGGTGCCGTGGGTGCGCACCGCGCACCAGCCCCTGACCATGCTGCTGCAGGCCACGCGCCGGCCCGGCGCGGTGTTCGGGCTCGCGCTGGTCAAGCTGGCGGGGGAGTTCGGCTGCTACTTCCTGCTCATCCCCGCCCTGGGGCTCGCCGGCGCCGGATGGGCGAACTGGATCGGCGCCGCGCTGGCCTTCCTGGGCGCGCTCGCGTGGACGAGCCTCACGCTGCCGGAAGGCCGCGGCGAGCGCTGGCTCCACTACGGCCTCACCGTACTGCTGGTGGTCCCGCTGCTGCTGGCGGGCCTGTGGCTGGACGCCCACCTGCATCCGGGGTGGGCGGGGCTGCTCAAGCTCGGGCTGCTGCCCCTCCTGCTGCTCGGGGTGTTCGCCCTCGGGCTCATCAACGCCCACGACCTGGAGAAGGTCCAGGGCCTGGCGCTGCCCGCGGCCTGGATGGCGCGGGCGCGCGACCGCCTGGTGCGCGGCGGCTACTCGCTGCTGCGCGCCACCTCCCTGCGCGAGGCCGGGCCGTGAGCCAGGGCCAGGTGCTGGTGGTGATCCCGGCGCACGACGAGGAGGAGAGCCTGGCGCGGACCGTGGCCGAGGTGCGCGCCAAGGCCCCGGGCGTGGACCTGCTGGTGGTGGACGACGGCTCCACCGACCGCACCGCCCAGGTGGCGCGGGCCGCGGGGGCGCCGCTGGTCTCCCTGCCCGTCAACCTGGGAGTGGGCGCCGCCCTGCAGACCGGGTTCCGCTACGCGCTGGCCAAGGGCTACGACGTGGCGGTCCAGCTCGACGCCGACGGCCAGCACGACCCCGCCTACCTGGCGCCGCTGCTGCGGCCGGTGCTCGAGGGCCAGGCCGACGTGGCGATCGGCTCCCGCTACGTGTCCGGGCGCTCGAGCTACCGGGCGCCGCTGCTGCGGAGATTGGGCATGGTGTTCTTCTCGTGGGTGGTGCGCGCGGCGGCGGGCCGGCGCATCGCCGACACCACCTCCGGGTTCCGGGCCTACGGCCGCGCCGTGATGAAGGCGGGCCTCCACGACTTTCCCAAGGACTTCCCCGACGCCCCGCTCCTGATCGCCCTGGCGCGCCGCGGCTTCCGGCTGGTGGAGGTACCGGTCGAGATGCGCGCGCGCGAGGCGGGCCAGTCCTTCTACACCTGGACCCGGTCGCTCTACTACCCCTACAAGTGCCTGCTGGCGTCGGTGATGGTGCTGCTCCGGCGCCGCGGGTAGAGGAGGAGGCATGACCTTCATCTCGCGCGCCCAGGTCCTCTCGGGGCTGGTCGCGGTGCTGCTGGCGCTCCTGGTGCTGGAGCTGGTGCGCCGGCGCAAGCTCTCCGAGGAGTACTCGGTGCTGTGGCTGCTGTCCATGACCGCCGTGGCGGTGGCCGCCTTCGCCACCCCGCTGCTGCGCTGGGTGACCCACGCCTTCGGCATCCTCTACGAGGCCTCGACCGTCTTCTTCTTCGGCCTGGTCTTCGTGGTCCTCGTCCTGCTGCACCTCTCGGTGAAGCTCTCGCGCCTGGGCCGCGACGCCCAGGTGCTGGCGCAGGAGCTGGCGCTGCTGCGCGCCGAGCTGGAGCGCCGGCCGGACGCCGCCCCGGGGCCGCCCGCGTCGTGAAGCGCCGGCTCCAGCTGCTCCTGGGGGTCGCCGTCTCGGCCGTGGCCGTGTGGTTCACCATGAAGGACGTGCGCCCGGGGGAGGTGCTGGCCGCCCTGCGCGGGGCCAACTACGCCGGCTTCGCCGCCGCCATGCTGTGCACGCTGCTGGGCTTCTGGCTGCGGGCGCTGCGCTGGCGCTACCTGCTCGCCGACGTCAAGCCGGTGGGGGTGGCGAGCCTCTATTCGGCCACCATGATCGGCTTCATGGCCAACAACCTGCTCCCGCTGCGGCTGGGGGAGTTCGTGCGGGCCTGGGCGCTGGGACGCCGGGAGGCGATCAGCAAGACCACCGCCTTCGCCACCGTGGTGGTGGAGCGCGTGGTGGACATGATCGCGCTGCTCTGCATCCTGGGGCTGGCCCTCCTCGTCCATCCGCTCTCCGAGAGCACCGAGGCCGGGCGCATGACCCGCGCCGGCGCCAGCGCGCTGCTGGTCGCCTGTCTGGCCCTCACCGCCGTGGTGGTGGTGCTGGAGAAGGTCCCGGCCCGCGCCCACGCGGCCGCCGCCCTGCTGGCCCGCCCGCTGCCCCAGCGGGTGCGCGACCGGGGCGCCCGGCTGCTCGGCAACTTCCTCTCCGGCCTCTCGCTGTTCGCCGACCTGGGGCGGTTGAGCGTGGTGATGCTGCTCTCCTTCGTCATGTTCGCGGTGGTGGTGCTGGGCATCCACGCCAGCCTGTGGGCGATGGGGATCGAGGTCCCCTGGTACGGCGGGCTGGTGATGCTGGTGATCACCGCCATCGGCATCATGGTGCCGGCGGCGCCCGGCTACATCGGCACCATGAACCTGGCGTGCGTGGCCGGCCTGGCGCTGTTCGACGTGACCAAGGCGACGGCCACCTCGTTCTCGTGGTTCTACTGGGCGTCCCAGTACCTGCCGATCACCGTGGTGGGCCTCTACTACCTGCGCCGCGAGGGCCTCTCCCTGCGCCAGCTGGGCCGGGCCCCGGAAGGCGATTGAGCGGTGGACCCCGGGAGGCTAGGCCCGGTAGTGGGCGACCACCTTGCGCAGCGCGGCGACCACGTCGTCCACGTCGGCATCGGCCATGCGCGGGAACAGCGGCAGGGTCACGGCGCGGCGGAAGGCGTCCTCGCTGCGCGGGAAGTCCCCCTCCCGGTAGGGCAGCCGCGCGCGGAAGTAGGGGTGCAGATGGATGGGGATGAAGTTGACCGTGGTGCCGATGTTCTCGGCGCGCAGCTCCTCGATGAAGCGCGCGCGGTCGCAGCGCAGGCGCTCCAGCTCCAGCGCCACCGGGTAGAGGTGCCAGGCGTGGGTGACGTCCGGGCGGACCGCCGGGCGGCGGACCTCGGGCAGGTCGGCGAGCTGCCGGTGGTAGCGCGCGGCCAGCTCGGCGCGGCGGCGCTGGAAGGCGGGGAAGCGCTCCAGCTGTCCCAGCCCGATCGCGGCCAGGATGTCGCTCAGGTTGTACTTGAACCCCGCGGCCGCCACCTCGTAGTACCAGGAGCCGGTCGCGGCGTAGCGCTTCCAGGCGTCGCGGTTGATGCCGTGCAGCGAGAGCCGCTCCATGCGCTCGAACAGGTCGTCGTCGTCGGTGGTGACGGCGCCGCCCTCCCCGGTGGTGAGGTTCTTGATGGCGTAGAAGGAGAAGGCGGTGGCGCGGCCGATCGCGCCCACCGCGCGCCCGCGATAGGCCGCTCCCAGGGCGTGGGCGGCGTCCTCCACCAGCTCGAACCCGTGCCGGCGCGCGGCCCGGAGCAGCTCGTCCATCTCGCAGGGGTGGCCGCCGTAGTGCACGGGCATCACCGCACGCGTGCGCGGCGAGGTCGCGGCGGCCACCGCCGCGGGGTCCAGGCACAGCGTGTCGGCTTCGACGTCCGCCAGCACCGGGGTGGCGCCCACGTGCTCGATCACGTTCACCGAGGCCACGAAGGTGTAGGCCGAGGTGATCACCTCGTGGCCCGGGCCCACCTCCAGGGCGGCCAGGGCCAGGTGCAGCGCGCCGGTGCAGGAGTTGACCGCCAGTCCGCGCCGGGCGCCCGCCAGCTCGGCGATGCGCCGGCCCAGCTCGTGGGCGCGCGGCCCGGTGGTGATCCAGCCCGAGTCCAGCGTCTCCAGCACCAGCGCCTTCTCGCGCTCGCCGATCCAGGGCGCGGCGACCGGCAGGAAGGTGTCGCGGACGGGAACGCCCCCCTGGGAGGCCAGACGGTCGCGGGCGGTCATGAGGAACGGGGAGCGGGGCGGAGGATCACGCCCGGCATTCTACCGGGAGGGGGCGGGCCGGCCAATCGCCCGCTGCCCGCGGGGCCGCGGTGAGCGAGGCCCGCACCCTGGCCCGCCATTCACTGGGATTCGCGATCTCCCAGTACCTGGCGCGCGTGACGCTGCTCGGTCGCGGGCTGGTGTCCGCCGCCGCGCTCGGTCCCGGCGGCTACGGGGGATGGAACGCGCTCAACCTCATCCTGGACTACGGCGCCTACGCCTCGTTCGGCGTCCTCTACGGCCTGGACCTCGAGCTCCCGGGGAAGGTCGAGCGCGGCGAGGCGGCCGCGGCCGAGCGGCTGTCACGCAGCGCGTGGACCTGGACGCTCCTGGGGGCCGCACTGCTCGCGGCCGCGGT
>JBBIHL010000171.1:0-1374 GCA_037447075.1 Candidatus Eiseniibacteriota bacterium
GCCTCGGCGTCGAGCAGGGCGTCGAGCGCCGCGCTCATATCCAGACGCCTTCCGCCCCGGCCAGCGCTCCGGCCTGGGCGGGCGCCACCTCCCGGCAGCCGCCGCCCGAGGGCAGGATCTTGCCGGGGTTGAGCCGACCCTCGGGGTCGAAGGCGCGGCGCAGGCGCTCCATCAGCGCCAGGTCGTCGTCGGTGAACAGCTCCCTCATCATCGAGCGCTTCTCCACGCCCACGCCGTGCTCGCCCGAGATGGTCCCGCCCAGCCGGATGCACATGCGCAGGATGTCGTGCGAGGCCTGGAGCGCGCGCTGGCGGGCCGCCTCGTCGTCGGCGTCGAACAGCACGTGGGGGTGCAGGTTGCCGTCGCCGGCGTGGAACACGTTGCCGGCCTCCAGGCCGCTGCCCCGGGCGATGCGGTTCACCTCGGAGAGCGCCTCGGCCAGCCGGGTGCGGGGCACCACGCCGTCCATGATGTAGAAGCCGCTGGCGGTGCGCCCGTAGGCGCCGAAGGCGGACTTGCGCCCGCGCCAGATCTGGGCGCGCTCCTCCGCGCTCTGCGCCACGCGCGTGTGGCGCGAGCCGCGGGCGGCGGCGAACGCGGCCACCTGATCGCCCTGGGCCGCCAGGCTCGCGGCCGGTCCGTCCAGCTCCACCAGCAGCACCGCGCCCGCGTCCAGCGGGAGCCCCAGGTGGAGCCACGCCTCCACCAGCTCCACCGTGTGGCGGTCCATGATCTCGAGCGCGGCCGGCACGATCCCGGCCGCGATGACGTCGGAGACCGCCTCGCACGACTCCTCGATGGTGGCGAAGTCGAAGAGCATGGTGCGAACCGCCTGGGGCCGGGGCAGCAGGCGCACCGCGATCTCGGTCACCACCGCCAGCGTGCCTTCGGAGCCGGTGACGACGCCGGCCAGGTCCATGCCGGGCGCGTCGCAGAACTCGCCGCCCAGCCGCGCCACGTCGCCGTTCCCCAGCACCACCACCAGCCCCAGCACGTGGTTCCAGGTCACGCCGTACTTGAGGCAGTGCGGGCCGCCGGCGTTGGTGGAGACGTTGCCGCCCACGGTGGAGACCTGCTGGGAGGCGGGGTCGGGGGCGAAGTAGAGCCCCTGGGGCGCGAGCTGCTGCGAGAGCCACAGGTTCACGAGCCCGGGCTGCACCCAGGCGCAGCGGTTCTCGGCGTCCACCGAGAGCACGCGGTCCATGCGGTTCAGGGACAGCACGACGCCGCCGAACTCGGCGATGGCGCCGCCGGCGAGGCCCGTCCCCGCCCCGCGCGGCACCACGGATACCCCGTGATGCGCGGCCCAGCGCACCACGGCGGAGACCTCGTCGGTGGTGCGCGGCAGCACGACCACGTCGGGGCGCGCCGCCG
>JBBIHL010000171.1:1384-6585 GCA_037447075.1 Candidatus Eiseniibacteriota bacterium
AAGCTCACGCCCACGAGCGCCACACGTCGCGGGTCCACGTCGGGGCGCGCGCGCTCGATGGTCAGCGCGTCGGTGTCGTAGGTGAGCAGCTCGGCCGGGGCGGCGAGGACGCCGTCCTCGCCCAGCAGCGCCCGCAGCTCGGCGACGTGCGCGCGGGTCCACTCCATGCGGCGCAGGTTATCACCGCGCCGCGGCCCGGGCGAAGTGCGCGGCGGGCGGCAGGTGGGGTATCCTACGCGCCGACTGCGCGGGAGCCGCGCGGTCGCCGGCGTTCAGAAGGAGTTGCGCACATGCCCGCGAATCCGACCTGCCCCAAATGCGGACGATCCATGGAGGAGGGGTTCCTGGCCGACGAGAGCCACGGCGCCGTCAAGCCGAGCCGCTGGGTGGGAGGCCCGCCCGAGAAGAGCTTCTGGCAGGGCACCAAGACCCGGGGCAAGCCCAAGTTCGGCGTGACGACCTTCCGCTGCTCCGGCTGCGGCTACCTGGAGTCCTACGCGCGGGAGGCCTGAACGCCTGCGTCAGCCGGCGCGCGAGCCCTTGAGGTAGCGGTCCACGAACTCCAGCACGGCGCGGTAGCCGCGGACGCGGTTCTCCTTCTTCAGGAACCCGTGCCCCTCGTCGTCGAAGACCAGGTACTCCACCGGCGCGCCGTTCTTGCGCGCCGCCGCCACCATCTCGTCGGACTCCACCTTGAGCACGCGCGGGTCGTTCGCGCCCTGCAGCACGATGAGCGGCTGCGTGATGTTGGCCGCGTGGAAGAGCGGCGAGATGCGGCGCAGGTAGTCGCGGTCGGTGCGCGGGTCCCCCAGCTCCTTGTAGAGGGCCTACTCCGGGTGGAGGTGGAACCAGCGGCTGGGAGGCCGCTGATTCTCCCCGCCCCGGTCCGCGGGGTCAAGGTCGTGCCGATAAGGAAAACCCCCGGCGGGTTGCCCCGCCGGGGGTGAAGCCGCGCCGGTCTCGTCCCCTTGCCCTGGCTATTCGCGAGCCGACGCGGTCGGGTTTTTCTCTCGAATGCGCATCCGGTCAGCGGGTGCGCGCGTTGTGCTTGAGCCGGGCGATGGCGCGGCTCTCGTGGTTCTGCGCGCGCTCCAGCCGGGCCCGCTCGCGCGGCGTCACCACCCCGTCGCACTTGGCGCGCCGCTCCAGGCGCTGGATGTGCCGCTGGCCGGCCCGCAGGCGGACGGCCTCGGCGCGGGTGAGCTGTCCGCTCACCACGCCCTGGTGGATGCGGGCGCGCTGGCGCGCCTCGCGGCGATCCACGCGCGGGGTTGCAGCCGACGCCAGGCTCGCGGTGAGGGCGAGCAGCGCGGCGGCGAGCAAGACGGCACTGATGCGCTTCATGGTGTCCTCCGGTCGGGTCGGGCGTGGGCGGGTGGGAGCGGCCGCCGCGCGTCGGGTTTTCCCCTGGGACACAGCAGGGCGCGTGCCGGGGGGCCGCCTGGCCCCGAAGGGATGGAGGCGCCGCCGGTTATCGCCCGGCCGGGGCCGCGCGACCGCTGCGGGGCCGCTCCGCGGTGTTCCACCGGGGGCGCACGGGTTGGGGGAGGTGTACCGCCAAGGGCAGCCCCGCGATGCCCCCGGTGGTGGGCGAGGTCGCTACCTCCAGCGCAGCGTGAGCCCGCCCGACCATTGGCGCGGCAGCCCGGGCTCGAGGAACTCGCCGTTCACCGGATTGATGAACACCGACGCGGCGTAGCGCTCGTCGGTGAGGTTGTAGCCCGCGAGGTAGGCTCGGGCCGAGATCGCGCCCAGCGACCGCGCATACGCCAGCGTGGCATCCACGGTGGTGTAGGGTCTGGAGCGCAGGGAGTTGGCGTCGTCCGCGAAGCAGCGGTCCCGGGCCTCGATCGCCGCTCCGGCGACCAGCCCCGGCAAGGGCGCGAACCGGGCGGCCCCCCGGAACGCCTTGGCCGGAAGCCCGGCAACATCGTGCCCGCCGAAGTCGCCCAGCTCGTTGCGGTAGTCCACGTAGCGGTTGCGCGAGAGGG
Organism: Candidatus Eiseniibacteriota bacterium; assembly: GCA_037447075.1. GTDB lineage: Bacteria > Eisenbacteria > RBG-16-71-46 > RBG-16-71-46 > RBG-16-71-46 > JBBIHL01. The sequence continues at coordinate 3,376 of JBBIHL010000171.1, forward strand.
TGAGGGCGCCTTCCAGCTCGAGGCGGGCGCCGGGCAGCCACTGGAGCGCCAGCTCCGCGCCCCGCCGCCGAGACCGGCCCGCGGTCAGGAAGTAGGCTCCGCCGTCGAACGGCACCGGCTCGTTCCACACCTCGATCCAGTAGAGCGCGGCGTCGTAGCGCAGCTGGCCCGCGGCGCGCAGCGGGAGCAGCCGTCCGCGGGCGCCGAGCTCGTAGGTGGTGGAGCGGCTCGCCTCCAGGAACGGGTTGAGGCTGGTGAGCGTGTCGAAGGGCGGCGGTGGATCAACCTCGTTGAAGGCGGGGGCCTCGACCCCGCCGCCGAGCGCGGCGTAGACGCTCTGGTCGCCAGCCTGGTAGCTCACGGAGCCCTTGGGCGTCCAGCGCGCGAACGTCCGGGTCGCGTCCAGCGAGGGTGCGAGGAAGTCCTCGGAGACGTACCCCAGCGCGTCGTAGCGCGCGGAAAGCCGGGCCGCCCAGCGCTCCCGCCAGCGCAGCTCGGCCTCCACGAACGCCCCCGCGCTGTTGGCGCCCTCGCGCTTGTCGGCCAGGACCTGGTCGCCACGCCCGCCGCCCGGCGCCAGGTTGTAGAAGAGGATGGTCCCGTCCTGGTAGGCCTCGTCGGCGCCGCCCCCGAGCCGCAGGGCCCAGCCGGGGCCCACCGGCATGCGCCAGTGGCCGACCGCGCTGCCGCCCAGGTGGTAGCGAGTGAAGTCGCGGAAGCGATTGCGCTCCGAGCGCTGGAGCGCCTTGGGCTCGACGAAGAGGCTCACGGAGAGGTGCCGGCCGTCCGCCGGCGAGCGGTCGAAGGTCAGCGCGACGCGACCGATCCGGTTGCGACGCCGCTCGTCCCGCTGCAGGTAGCTCGTGTTGGCCTGGCGGGGATCGGCGTCGAACTGCGCCTGGGTCAGGGCCCCGGGGTAGCGGCTCAGGTTGGCCGCCCCAGCCACGAGCAGCCCCAGGCGCGTGCGTTCGTCGAGCGTGGAGGTCATGCGCAGCTGGGCCTGCGTGCCGCTGGCCGAGCTGTGCCGGCGCCAGCCGTCGAAGGTCAGGCTGGAGAGCGAGAGGCTCCCGCGGGTGTGGCCCAGCGTGAACCCGGACACGAGCTGCTCCCGGTGGTAGCCGAACGCGCCGCCCTGCAGGCGCGCCTCCAGGTAGGGGCGCTCGAAGTCGAGCAGGCCGCGGAGATTCACGACCCCGCCCGAGGCGTTGCCGTAGAGCGCCGAGGCGTTGCTGCGCACCACCTCGACGCGGTCGGCGTGCCCCAGGTCCACCAGGTCGAGCGACGTGCGACCGTCGGGCTCGGTGAGGGGGATCCCGTCGGCGAGGATGCGGATCCCCCGCACCACCCCGGTGTTGGAGCGCTCGCCGTTGCCGCGGGCGCCGAAGCCGCGGATCGTGATGCGCGCGTCCGGGGCCCCGGCGCGGCTCTGGACCAGCACCCCCGGCACGAAGGCGAGCGCGTCCTGGAGGCCGATCAGGCGAGTGTCGGCGAAGCGCGCGGCATCCACGATGCTGACGGCCGCCGGGGTGCCGTGGAGGGTCTGCGAGGCACGGGTCGCGGTGACCACGACCTCGCGCAGCGGCACCACCAGGGTATCGGGCGGCTCCGGCGTGGCGGCGGAGGCGGACGTGAAGGCGCCGAGCAGGGGAATCACCGCGCCCCAGACGGCGCCTTGCCGCGCGGGGACGCGTCTCAAGCGCCGGCCGCGACCTCGAGGCGCTGGGCGAGGGCGTTCACCACGTCTTCCACCTGCTGGTGGCCGGTCTGGAGCAGGAAGGTGGGAGTGCGGCCGTAGGACTTGTTGCCGAGCAGGTAGAAGTCGGGCTCGGGGCTGGCGAGCATGTCGGCGCCGAAGGCCGGCACGGCCAGGCAGTCGGAGGCGTCCGCCCCGAGCAGGGCCGCCGCCAGCTTCATGGGCCCGCGCGAGGCGTAGCACTCGTGCATCTGCAGCTCGCGGTAGAGCGAGTTGTCGGGCCCGTAGCCCACCAGGGCGAGCACGTTGTGCACCTCTTCCACCCGCGGCTGCTCGCCCACAAGGAGCGTCACCCGGAAGCGGTGGGTCGCCGAGTTGAACTCCAGCGCCTCCACCTCGGCGCCGCCCACGTGCGCGACCGCCGGGCTTGCGCCCGCGAGCAGCGCGCGGGCGCGGGCCACCAGGCGCCGGCGCTCCGCGAGCGGGTCGTCGGCCAGATCCGCGTAGAGCGCCCCCGCCGGCTTGCGCGTGACCCAGACGACCGCGGTGCCGGGCGCTTCCTCCGCCAGCCGCGCAAGCGCCTCCGCCGCCGTGGCCGCCGAGTGCCCGCCGCCCACCAGCAGCGTGCGCTTGCCGGCGTAGCGGGCGCGCTGCGCGCCCAGCACGTCGTCCAGGTGGTAGGAGAGCTGCGGGGCCAGGTACATCTCGCTGCGCGCCGGGATGCCGCCCGAGCCCATCCAGTTGTGCTGCCCGTAAACCCCCGAAGCGTCAATCACCGCCCGGGCGTGCAGGAAGCTCTCGCGCCCGCCGCGGTCGCGGACCAGCAGGCGGAAGGGGCGCGCCGCCCGCTCGGGGCGGCCGACGTGCTCGCTCTTGCGCGTGCCGGCGCGGGAGATGTGCGCCACCTGCGCTCCGGCGTGGACGCGGCCTTTGAGCCGGGGCAGCCGGGCGAGCGGGTCGAGGTAGAGGTCGGCGAACTCGTGACCGGTGGGGCAGGCGTCGGGGTCGGGGCGCTGCCAGCCCGACTCGGCCAGGGCGGCGCAGCCGCGGGCCGTCCAGTTCATCCGCCACGGCGTGAACATGCGCACGTGGCCCCAGGCGCGCACGTGGGCGCCCACCTCGCCGCGCTCGAAGACGTGGGCGTCGAAGCCGCGCTCGAGCGCGGCCAAGGCGGCCTCCAGGCCGATCGGCCCGGCGCCGACGATGGCGAGCGAGTTGGGGCTGGGAGGGGGCATGGTTATTGGATACGGGCTGCGGCCGCGCGACGACGACTCTAGACGGGGAGCGGAGTCGTCGCAAGCCCGGGCGCCGCGGGTGGGGTCAGTCTCATTGATCGAGTGCCCCTCCCACCTCCACCTCCGCCACCAGCGGCGCGTGGTCCGACGCCTCGTGCGGCCCGTGGTCCAGCCCGGTCACGGTGCGGCGCGAGGCCGCCCGGAACCCCCGCGCCGCGATCCAGTCCAGCCGCAACAGGGCGCGCGGGTTGAGCGGCGCCAGCGCGCGGAGCGCGGCCCGGC
>JBBIHL010000172.1:0-1263 GCA_037447075.1 Candidatus Eiseniibacteriota bacterium
GCCGGTTCCCCGGCGCCGGCCTCGGCGCAGCCCGCGACGGCGGGAGGCTTCCGGGACCAGCTGGCCACCTACCGCGGCGCCCGGGGCCACGGGCTGGTGCAGCGCTTCCTCGCCTATCTCGAGCGCGACTTCCCGCGCTGGCTCCGGGGCGATCCCGAGGCCGTGGAGCGAGACCGGGTGCGCGTGGTGGCGGCCGGGCCCAACGCCTTCGTCTACTTCACGGACCGGGCCGAGCCCCTGAGCGCCCAGGAGATCGAGGCGCGCTACCCGGGGGCGGCGGCGGCGCTGTCGCGGCACCCGGGGGTGGGGCTGGTGCTTGCCCGCTCGGCGGCCGGGCCCGTATGCTGGTACCGGGGCGCGCGGACCGTGCTGGGACCCGGCTCGGCCGGACCCTTCGGCGCGCGGCCGGACCGGGAGGTGGTGGTGACGGGTGTGCAGGCCCTGATGGACATGCCCAGCGCCGGAGACCTGGTGCTCTACGGCATCGGCGCGGCGGCGGGCGACGTGTCGTTCCTGGAGGAGCGCGGGGCCCACGCGGGGCCCTCGGAGGCGGAACTGCACACCTTCCTCCTCCACCCCCCGGGCGTGCGGCTCCCGGAGGCGCCGCTGACTCACCCCGCCCAGCTCTACCCGCACTTCATGGCCTACCGGGCGGGAGCCGCCGCGCCGGCCGTCCTGTCCGAGGCGTCCCGCGCGTGACCCGCCGCCCCCTCATCGTCGCGACGTACAACATCCACAAGGGGCGGGGTCTCGACCGGCGCCTGGACCTCCGGCGGATCGGCGAGGTGCTGGGCGAGCTCCAGGCGGACCTGGTGGGGCTCCAGGAGGTGTTCCACGGCCAGGCGGAGGCGCTGGCGCGGGCGCTCGACATGCGCCTGGTCATGGGCATCACCGCCGTGAGAGCCGAAGGGCCCTACGGCAATGCCGTGCTGACCCGGCTGCCGGTGCGGGACGCCCACACCTTCGACCTCACCCGGCGCCGGCGGGAGCCGCGGGGCGGGATCCGCGTGGACCTGGCCGTGGCGGGCCACACCCTGCACGTGTTCAACGTCCACCTGGGGCTGTCGCTCCGGGAGCGGGCGGAGCAGGTGGATCTCCTGGTCCGGGAGCACGTGCTCGCCGAGCGCCGGGACGGGCCGCGGGTGCTGGTGGGGGACCTCAACGAGTGGTTCCCCGGGCCCGTGGGGCGGACCCTCCGCCGGGAGTTCCACGGGGTCCGGCTCCGCCGGACCCACCCGGCCCCGCTGCCGCTGTTCGCGCTGG
>JBBIHL010000172.1:1327-6581 GCA_037447075.1 Candidatus Eiseniibacteriota bacterium
GTGCACCGGAGCCCGCTGGCCCGGCTGGCCTCGGACCACCTGCCGCTGGTGGCCCGGCTCCGCCTGGCGGGCCACCCGCGCTCCCGGCGCTGAAGGCCCCGCGCACCGCACCCCTGCCGCCCAGGAGGCGCCCCATGATCTACGAGTACCGGGCCTACTACGCCATGCCGGGCCGCATGCCGGACCTCCAGCGCCGCTTCGCGGAGGTCACCATGCGGCTCTTCGCCCGGCACGGCATCCAGGTGATCGGCTTCTGGGAGTCGGTGATCGGCGAGTCCAACGAGCTGGTCTACATCTGCGCCTACGAGGACCTGGCGGCGCGGGAGCGCGCCTGGAAGGCCTTCCAGGCGGACCCGGAATGGCAGGCGGCGCGCAAAGCCAGCGAGGCGCAGGGCCCGATCCTGGAGCGCTTCGTCAACAAGATCTGGCGGCCCACGGCCTTCTCGCCGCTCCAGTAGACTTCCGGGAGGCCCGGGTCCCGCCGGGCCACCAGCCGCATGACCGGGCGTCCCCGGGGGCCGGTCCCGGAGACCCCGGCCGGCCCGCCTCAGGCCGTGGTCTCGGCCAGCTGCGCCGCGGCCAGCAGCAGCGTGTTGGCTCCGTGCTCGATGTCGGCCAGCGCCGTGAACTCCTCCTCGCAGTGGCTCCGGCCGCCGCGGGAGGGCACGAAGACCATCCCCGTGGGGCAGATGGCGGCCATGTACTGGGCGTCGTGGCCCGCCCCCGAGAGGATCCGGCGGGAGCGGCAGCCGAGCTGCCGCGCCGCCCGCTCCACCGCCTCCACCACGTCCGGGTGGAAGGGCGTCCGCGGCACCTGCCAGTAGTGCTCCAGCTCGTAGGCGACGCCCTCGCGGCGGGCGGCGTCCCGGACCAGGCGATCCACGATGCCCAGCGCGCGGGTGATGCGGGCCTCCTCCGGGTCGCGGATGTCGATGGACAGGCTCACCCGGCCCGGGATGGCGTTGGTGATGTTGGGGCTCACGTCCAGCCGCCCCACCGTGGCCACCATGTCGCCGCCCAGGTGCCGCGGGATCTCCCGGACCCCGCGGACCACCTCGGCGGCGGCCACCAGGGCGTCGTGGCGCACCCGCATGGGCGTGGGGCCGGCGTGGTCCTGCACGCCGCGGAGCGTGAGCCGCGACCAGGAGATGGCCACGATGCCCTCCACCACGCCGACGGGGAAGCCCTCCTCCTCCAGGACCGGCCCCTGCTCGATGTGCAGCTCCAGGTAGGCCCGCAGGGGCCGGGGCGCGCAGGGCTCGGGCCCGAGGTAGCCGATGCGCTCCAGCGCGTCCACCAGCCTGACGCCGTCCCGGTCCCGCGCCTGGTAGGCCTCCTCCAGGGGGATCTTCCCGGCCAGCACCCCCGAGCCCAGCATGGCGGGCTGGAAGCGCGCCCCCTCCTCGTTGGTGAAGATCACCATGCCCACGGGATGGCGGGTGCGCACCCCGGCGTCGTTCATGGCGCGGATGACCTCCAGCGCGCACAGCACTCCCAGCTGGCCGTCGTACTGGCCCCCCGTGGGGACCGAGTCGGCGTGGGAGCCTACGAGGACCGGCGGCAGGGCCTCCGTCCCCGGTCGCAGGCCGACGATGTTGCCCATCCGGTCCACGGTGACGGCGAGCCCGGCCTCGCGCATCCACTGCACCAGGAGATCCCGGCCGCGCCGGTCCTCGTCGGAGAGCGCCAGCCGGGTCAGCCCGCCCCCGGGCGTGGCGCCGATCCGGCCGAGCGCCTCCATGCTCGCCTCGAGCCGCCTGGCGTCGATCCGCATGCCCACCTCCCCGGCGGTCACGGTAGTCGGAATCGGCGGCGGGCGCAAGCCTGCCCACCCCCATAGTAGAATTCCGCGTCATGGTCGGGCGCGCGGCGCACCAGCTCTCGCCGGACTCGGCCCGCTTCTGCCCGCTCTGCGGCGGGGGCCTCGATGTCCAGCCCGTGCCCCCCGACGGCAAGCCCGAGAAGGTCTGCCACCGCTGCGGCTTCGTCTTCTACCTGGACCACAAGGTCGTGGCCGGGAGCATCACCGAGCACGACGGGCGCCTGCTCCTGGTCCGGCGCGCCATCCAGCCGGCGCTGGGCAAGTGGACCTTCCCGGGGGGCTACGTGGACTGGGGCGAGTCGGTGGCGGCGGCGGCGGTCCGCGAGACCCAGGAGGAGACCGGCGTCGAGGTGGCCCTCGGCGGCCTGGTGGGGGTGTACTCCTATCCCCGGAGCCCGGTCATCGTCGTCTACCGCGGCCGCTTCGCGGGGGGCAGCCTCCGGCCCTGCCACGAGAACGACCGGGTGGAGTGGGTGCGGCCGGGGGCGATCCCCTGGGACGAGCTGGCCTTCCCCTCCACCCGCGATGCCCTCCAGGACTTCCTCCGGTCGTGATGGCTGCTGCTCAGAAAATGACGGATGAAGGCTGGCCCGTGCTCACGCCGCTGGCTCGCGCACGACGCGGTAGCCCTGGCGTTTGCCGCAGTTCGAGAGCCCGGCGGGTGACGCGGTTGGGCGTGGCGCCGGTCGTAGTAGTCGGGGACCGGGTCGCGGCAGGGGTGCCCTCGGCCGGGACGTGGTAGACGGCCCGGAGCATCGCATGCGCCACCGCGACGACGGCCTTCTTGTGGCCGCGGTGGCGCATGACCCGGCGGCACCGGGCCGCCAGGGCGCTGTCTCTGGTGCGGATGGCGCCCCGGGGCGCCTTCGATGAGCGCCATCCGCAGCCAGCGGTTGCCCTTCGGGGTCTTCCGCGACTCGTGCGCGCCGGCACTGTCGTGATTGCCGGGGCACAGCCCCCCAGCTGGCCAGGTGGCGCTGCCCGCGAGCAGCCCGGGCAAGGCCCTCAGCGACTGGAGTGCCTCCGGCCGCGGGCTCCGTTCGGCCGGCCGAGGCGGCCGGCCGAACGCGGCGTTAACCGGCGCGCCGGTCGCGGCGCGTCCGAGTTGAACGGGTAGTTTGGCGGGCGGAGGACTTGCGGCCTCGAAGCAGTCCCCGAAGCGCCCTGTTGACGGCTCGATCATTTGGGAATGCTTTTGCGACCTGTGGGTGAAGGACGACGACATTCGTGGCTTCGATGACCCGCTGTGCGTACTTGCCCCGCACTAGCGTCGCAAAGTCGGAGCGCTTGTACTCGGGTCGCAGCTCGTCCGTCGGTTTGCGCCTAACCTTCCTCATAGATGTTCCTCTCGCTTGGTGTCAGAGGTCGTGCGCTAATGATCCTGATTGTATCGCCACGGTCGGTGTGAGCGACGACCAGAAGACGGCCGACAGTCGACATCCCAAAGGTGACGAACCGCTCCTCCTCGACCGAATGATCAGGGTCTGAGCCCGTCGCCGACAGGGGATCGCGAAATACGGTTGCCGCTTCCTCGAACGAGACGCCATGTTTAGCGAGATTCTCTGCCGCCTTGCGTGGATCCCATTCGAAGCGCAATCACGACCTCCCTCGCTTGGTCCACCGCCGAACGCGCAGGATCAGGCGCCGCAGCGAGCGGAGCGAGCCGCGGTCGCCTGCATCCTGGGGTTAGCCGGAGCGTTACCGGTGATCGCCTGCGAGGAGGCATCGGAGTTCTTTCTCCGTGGCGTAGCCGCACTGAATCGCCTCCCATGGATTTCGCCGGGTCTTCTTGACGGCTGTGAGCGCCTCATCGACCGTCAAGCCGCGATGCCGGACAAGCCACGCGGCGAGCACGTGTCCTGTGCGGCCCGTGCCACCGGAGCAGTGCACGAGGACAGGCATTGCCGCCTCGGCCGACTCGTGCAAAAAGGGCAGAATGTGGCGCTCCAGGGTTGCGTGGTCGCAGAGATGATAGTCGGGGATCTCAGCCCAGCACACGTTCGCCGGATCGAAGGCGTCGCGATACATTGCAAGGAGGTCGACCTGGTAGTACTGAAGCTGCGCCGGCGGGAGAAGGCAGCAGATCCGGCGGATGCCAGACGTCTTGGCAGCCGAGATCCAGCTGTTCACAACCGGGGCCGCAACAGTCTTGCTCGGATACCCTGGGCGTGGCGAGCCGAAGACCAACGGCTCTTCCTGTCTCGCGGGAACAATCCTGAACTCAGGCATTACGAACCTCTTTCCGCTTGGCCTGAGCTGCGGCTGGAAGCGGACGCGAGGCACGAGCGGACGCTGTAAGCCGTCAGCTCCAGGCCGATGTTAGGTGCTGATGCGCGAGACGAGTCGTGACGCCTTGACGCCATGCCTCTCTGGGCTAGTTGCTGTGTTCGACGGTACAATAGAAGCCATATTTCCCAGGAGCAGCGATCTTCAGCCCCTGGCTGAACACGGAGAACGTTTTGGTCGCGGTGGCGTGGAGTTCCTTCGTTACAATCCCGGCCGGCAGCAGCACGGTCGCGCTCGCTTCGAGGCCCGACACCGGGTTGCGCATGGTGTCCAGGGCGGCTCGAACTTGATTGCCCGCATTGTAGCTGCTTCGGGTGCCGTCAAACGTCCAGTCGAAGGGCACGTAGGCGGTCTCCAGCCAGTGGTCGACCGTCGCGGCCAATATGGCCCAGGGCATGCCACCAAACTCGCCTTTGACTATGCCCTCAACCGCACGTCTCTGTTGTTCGGAAGCCGTTTCGTCTATCCAGAGTCTGGACGTCGCGCCGCCTTCGTGGACGGCCCCGGGCCACTTGGAGGCAAAAGCGAACTTGACCCCATCAAGTTGTGTCTCATCGCACCGCCCAGCGGTGATGTGTGCGGCATAGACCCCTTCGCAGGAACCATAGGTCGGCCTGGCGTTGAAGTTGCATGGGCATCCCCAATCGCAGTTGCACGCATTAATCATCTCGGCTCGATACTGCCACTTGGTCGCCATAGTCAACCCTCCTTTTCTGCAGAAACCACCATTATCCTGACAACTTTGGTTTCGGTCTGACACCCGACGGGACACGACCGAGCGCAAGAGTGTAGTGTTTTTCGAGCTTTTCTCCTTCTGTTGTTGTGGCAACGCTCCGGTTCAGCGGGGCGGGCCGCGCAGCGGACCGTCCGCTGTAACCGGTTGTTAGACGCCCCTGCTCTCACGTCAGAAGATCTCCAAGAGTTGTAGGCTTGCGCCCGTCGAACTCGACCTGATTGACGCGGACGTAGCGCCAGTCGGCCGCAGTGGCCCCGCTGATTCTCGTGCACCACGTCTTCAAGGCTTCGTCCTTGGCGACGGTGCCTTCCCAGACGCGTCCCTTGGTCTCGATGATCCAGTTGACCTCGCGTTCGGCGGTGCTCTGCACCACGACCCAGTCGGGATGGTAGAAGCCGATGGCGCCGCTG
>JBBIHL010000173.1:0-317 GCA_037447075.1 Candidatus Eiseniibacteriota bacterium
CGGCGGCGCGCCGGAGAGGCTCTGCAGGTGCGGGGCGATGGCGGCCTCGGCAGCATAGGTGACCTCGCCGCCGCCCTGCGCCGCCGAGCCCGCCCCGCTCGGCGCGGCCGGGGCGCGGGTCTCGAGCCAGTCGGGGAAACGAAAAGCGGGCTCGATCGGCGCGGAGGCGTCGCGCGGGGGCTCGCCGGCCGCGGCCCGCTCCGCCAGCGGTCGCGACTGGAACTCCTCGAAGTGCCCGACGTCCGAGGCGTCCGCAGCCCTGCCGGCCTCCGGCGCCGGGGACGGGGCCTCGTGCGCCCCGTGCAGGGCGGGCGAGC
>JBBIHL010000173.1:338-6580 GCA_037447075.1 Candidatus Eiseniibacteriota bacterium
CATCTCCACTTCCTCGGTGTCCAGTCGCACCACGCCGGGCTCGGGGGGCTCGTAGTCCGCCCCGGTCGGTGGGACGGCCTCCGCGGCCGCCGCCTTCCCGGGCTCGGCCCCCGGCTGCGGCTCGCCGGCGGGCTCCTCGCCCCTCCCGGCGAGCGCGTCGGGCGACAGCCAGTCGGCGATCAGCGCCGCCCAGGCATCGTCGCCGCCGCTGGGGGGGGCGGAGGGCTCGCAACCCTGCGCCGACCAGACGCACTCCAGGAGGATGCTGAGCCGCCTCGGGACCCGCCAGGCCCGGCCCTGCCGCCCGAAGGAATCCACCACTCGCACCCAGGCGGGCTCGGGGCCGTTGTCGCTGCGCGAGACGACGACCCGTCCCTGCCCCACCCACCCGATCCCGACCTCGCCGCCTTCCTCCACCAGCACCAGGCTCAGCAGCGAGCCCTGCCCTTCGCGCTCCCAGATCTCGGCGTGCGAGAAGAGCAGGGCCGTCACCGCCTGGCGCAGCAGGCCGGGCAGCTGCTCGCGGCCTTCGGAGGGAGGCGGCGCCTCGTGGGCCACCGCCGCCAGGTCGTGCAGCCAGGCCCGCACCTCGGCCTCGCCCACGCCCGCCGGCCGGCCCAGCACGGCCAGCACCATGCCCGGCTCCCGGACCTGGACGGCCAGGACCTCGCCGTGGGTCTGGGTCGAAACCGACCACTGGTGGCCGCTCGCCTGCTCGATCTGATCCGTCACTGGATCCTCCCGGAAGGGGGAGTCGGCCGTCCTCGCTGGCCGCGATGAGTGGTGGACGGCACGTTAGTGGACACGCCCGCAAGTGTCAATGTCGTGCGGCGTTGTGGCATGGGACTTGCGGCTTCACGCTGGGCGTGGGCAGCACGTTCCGGGGCTAAGGCCTTGGGAATCGCCGCGGGGCACGCGCCCCGTTGCATCTTGGGGCTTGCATTTCGCATGCCGCTTCCCTAGCCTGCCGCCAACTTCGCCCGCCCACCCACGGAATCACCGCCATGATGCGAGACACCAGCCGCACAGCCGTTGTCACCGCAGCCCTTGTCACGGGGGCGCTGCTGGCCTCCCTCCTGCCGGTATCGCCAGCGGGCGCCGAGGGTTCCGCTCCGGCCGGCGCGCGGGCCGACTCGTTGCCGGCCCCGATCGCGGATCCTTCGGCTGCGATCCACGAGGCGCGGGCGCACTACGAGCAGGCCTGGGCGCACCGCGACGCCGGCGACCTGGACGCCGCGCGCGACGAGGTGGTGGCCTGCCTGGCGGCGCTGGCCACCCTGCAGGGGACGCCGCTCAACGCCAGCCAGCACCGGGAGGCCACCGAGCTGGGCTCGCGCGCCAACGGGCTGGCCGACGCGCTGGCCGCCCAGGCCGAGGCCAGCGCCCGGAATCCCGCCGGGAACGACGCGGTGCTCGACTCGCCCGCCGCGGACGGGATTGACGTCCAGTTCAACCAGGACGTCTACCAGTGGATCGACTACTTCAGCGGAGCCGGGCGCTCGGCGTTCGAGCGCTGGCTGCGCCGTTCCGGCCGCTACATGGAGATGTTCCGCTCCATCCTGGAGCGCGAAGGCCTGCCGCCGGACCTGGTGCACCTGGTGTTCGTGGAAAGCGGGTTCAACCTGAACGCCCGCTCGGTGTCGGCCGCGGTGGGCCCCTGGCAGTTCGTGCGCTCCACGGCGCGGCTCTTCGGCCTGACCGTCAACCAGTGGGTGGACGAGCGCAAGGATCCGGAGAAGTCCACCGTGGCCGCCGCGCGCTACCTGAAGCACCTCTACTCGATCTTCAACGACTGGCCGCTCGCGCTGGCCTCCTACAATGCCGGCGAGGGCGCGGTGCTGCGGGCGGTCAAGCGCCAGGGCACGACCGACTACTGGAAGCTGCGCCTGCCGGCGCAGACCGAGTCCTACGTGCCGCAGTTCATGGCGGCGCTCGCCATCGCCCGCGAGCCCGAGCGCTACGGCTTCGACGGCATCGAGCTCGAGGCCCCCATGGACTTCGACGAGATCGCCCTGGTGGGAGCCGTGGACCTGCGCGCCATCGCCCGGGTGGCGGCCGTGGACTACGAGGAGCTGCGCCAGCTCAACCCGGCCATCCTGCGGCACACGGCCACGGGGCGCTACGGCGTCACCACGGTGCGCGTGCCGCGCGGCACCGGCGAGGAGATCCTGCGCAAGCTGCAGAGCGGCGAGGAGACGCTGCCGGCCGTGAAGCTCTCGATCAACCACCGGGTGCGCCGGGGCGAGACGATGACGCGCATCGCCAACCAGTACGGCGTCTCCGCCCAGGCCCTGGCCAACGCCAACCACATCACCCGACGGAACCCGCTGCGGCGCGGGATGGTGCTGACCATCCCCAGCAGCCTCAAGCGCACCCCCCCGCAGCCGGTGCCGGCCGACTTCGTGGGACCGATGCCGCCGGCGTCGGTGGTCCCCACCCGCGCGCTCACCGCGCCGGTGCTGCGGGTGCCCGTCGCCGCCGCTCCGGACGGCCACACGCTCGACCGCTCGCGCCCCTACCGCACCGTGCGGGTGCGCCGGGGAGAGACCCTGGGGGGGATCGCCGCGCGCGAGGGGGTGAGCGTCACCCAGATCATGCGCTGGAACGGCCTCAAGCGCGCCGCGGTGCGACGCGGGCAGCGGCTGCGCATCCAGGTCCCGGAGGCCCAGCCCACCCCCGGCGACGCGCTGGCCGCGGCGGCCGAGGCGCAGGCCCAGGCGACGATGGCCGCGGCGCCGGGCAGCGAGCCCCCGCCGCGACCCACCACCGTGCGCGTGCGCAAGGGCGACACCCTTACCTCGCTGGCGCGCCGGCACGGCATCACGATCGAGGCGCTCATGAAGGCCAACGGCCTTCGCTCGGGCCGGCAGCTCAAGGCCGGCCAGCGCCTGATCATCCCCGAAGCCTAGCCGCCGATCAGGCCACCGGCGCCGCCGACTCCACCACGGAGCCGCTCGGCAGGTTCCCGGGGAAGTCCTCCGCGCGCGCGCCGGCCGCGATGCGGCAGTTGCGGCCCACGGTGGTGTCCTCGGGCAGCCAGGCGCCGCGACCGACCAGCGTCAGGCCGGACCAGAGGTGCTCGGGGCAATCACGGTTGGGCGTCCGATCGTCCCCGAAGCCCACCCGGGCTCCCGCGCCCACGCGCACGTCCTTGTCCACGATCGCGCGGTCCAGCACCGCGCCCCGCCCGACGCTGACGCCGTTCATCACGATGGAGTCGCGCACCAGGGCCCCGGCCTCCACCCGGACTCCCGGAGAGAGCACCGAGTGCTCGACCTTCCCTGCCACCTCGCACCCGTTGCACACCAGACTGCGGGCGAGCGAGCTTCCCGCCGCCATGCGGATGGGCGGCTTGTCCGTGCTGCGCGTGTGGATGACCCACGTGGGGTCGTGGAGGTCGAGGGGCGGGCTCTCGTCGAGGAAGGCCATGTGGGACTGGTAGTAGGAGTCGAGCGTGCCGACGTCCTGCCAGTAGCCGCGGAAACGGTAGGCGTAGACCGCCTCCCCGCGCGCCACCAGCCGCGGCAGGATGTCCTTCCCGATGTCGTGCCCCGACTCGGGAAGGGCCGCGTCCTCCTGGAGCCAGCGGGCGAGCGACGCCCGCGTGAAGAGATAGACGCCCATCGAGACCAGGCGCCAGCGCGGGCTGCGCGGCTTCTCCTCGAACCCCACCACCCGTCCGCGCTCGTCGGCCTCGAGCACGCCGAAGCTGCTGGCCTGCTCCAGCGGCACCTCGGTCACCGCCACGGTCATGGACGCGCCGTTGGCCTGGTGGAAGGCGTAGAGCACGTTGTAGTCCATGGCGTAGACGTGATCGCCCGAGAGCACCAGCACCTCCTCGCAGCGCCGCCGGCGCAGGTGGATGAGGTTCTGGAAGATGGCGTCCCCGGTCCCCTTGTACCAGTCGCTCTCGTAGGAGCCCAGGAAGGGCTGCAGGAGCTGGACGCCCCCGCGGCTGCGGTCCAGGTCCCAGGGGCGCCCGGTGCCGATGTGACGGTGCAGCGAGGTGGGCCGGTACTGCGTGAGCACGCCGATGTCGAAGATCCCCGAGTTCACGCAGTTGGAGAGCGAGAAGTCGATGATGCGGTACTTGCCGGCGAAGGGCACGGCGGGCTTGGCCCGGCGATCCGACAGCAGGCACAGGCGGCTGCCGACCCCCCCGGCCAGGATGAAGGCGTAGCGCTGGCCGTTCACGCCAGGCTCCCGGCACCGGCGCGGCCGGCCACCACGGCGCCGTCCGGCACCTCGCCGCCGCCCAGCTGCTCCGGGCCCGCTCCCACCCCCACCACGCAGCCGCGTCCCACCCGCGCGCCCGGCGGCACGTGGACGTCCTTGCCCATGAGCGTGAGCCCCGCCCCGTCCAGCGAAGGAGTCTCGACCGCGCCGCCGACCCGCGCCCGCTCGCCCACCTCGACGTACTTGTCCAGGATGGCGCGGTCCACCTGCCCCCCGGAGCGCACCACCACGTCGCTGAACAGCAGCGCGTCGCGCACCCGCGCGCCGGTCTCGACCACCACGCCCGGGAACAGGATGGAGTTCTCCACGCGGCCGTTCACCCGGCAGCCCCCGGCCACCAGGCTGCCCGCCACGCTGGCCTGGGGGCCAAAGGTGGCCGGCGCGCGCTCCTCGTCGCGCGTGAGGATCGGCCAGTCGGGGTCGAGCAGCTGGAGCCGGGGCTCCAGGGCGAGCAGCTCCATGTTGGCGCGGTAGAAGGTCGCCACCGTGCCCACGTCCTCCCAGTAGCCCTCGAACTCGTAGGCGAACACCCGCTCCCCCGACTCGATCAGCGGGATCACGACCTCGCGGACCAGGTCCACGGGGCGCGCGCGCAGCGCCTGGTCGAGGGCCGCCGACTCGAACAGGTAGATGCCCATCGAGGCGAACGGCGTCTGGCTGCGGGCCGGCTTCTCCTCCATGCGCCGCACCCGGCCGCCGGCGTCGGCGGTCACCATGCCGAAGCGGTGGGCCTCGGCCTCGGGCGCGCGCACCACCGGCAGCGTCAGCGTGGCGCCCCGCTCCTCGTGGAAGCGCCGCAGCTCCCGGTAGTCCATGCGATAGACGTGGTCGCCCGCCAGCACCAGCACCCGCTCGCCCCGCTGCTCGCGCAGGTCGTCCCAGTTCTGGGCGAGCGCGTCGGCGGTTCCCCGGTACCACCCCGACCGCTCGCGGGTGACGTAGGGCTGGAGGATGGTCACGCTGCCGCCGCGGCGGTCCAGGTCCCACGGGCGCCCGGCGCCGATGTGGTCGTGCAGCGAGGTGGGCGCGTGCTGGGTGAGCACGCCGATGCGCGTCACGCCGGAGTGCGCGCAGTTCGAGAGCACGAAGTCGATGACCCGGTACTTGCCCCCGAACGGCAGCGCGCTCACCGCGCGCTCGGCGGTGAGCACGCTCAAGGGCTCGCCTCCGCCACCGGCGAGCACCATGGCCATCAGGTTGGACACGGGGGCCTCCGGCCGGACCTCTCGATGGGTGCCGCAGCGGGCAGGCCGAAACTAGAAAAGCCCCCCCACCCTGTCAAGGTTGGCCTCCGCGCGGCGGCGCGCCGCCGCCCGGGCGATTCACCAGTTGAAGGTGCCGGAGACGCGGTGGGTGGCGTCGAGGTTCTGGTCGTCCGGGAAGTCCGCCTCGTCCTGGGCGAAGAAGCGGTTGAGCACGGCCGCGTAGTCCACGCCCAGCTGCTTGTAGCGCACGCCGGCCCCCAGGGTGAGGTCCTTGCCGGCGGCTCCCGCGCGCAACGCGAGCGTGTTGCGGTACCAGTATTCCGCGCCCACGCGGACGGTCGCCGTCGTGCCGCCGAACTTGAGCTGGCTGTCCAGCCGCCGGCGCTCGAACTCCCAGCCCAGGTCCAGCGCCAGCGTCCCCGCATGGCGGGGGGCCGGATAGAAGTTCCAGGAGGAGCCCACGTCGAGCGTGGGCACGATCAGCTCGCGCGTGCCGTTGCTCCAGGCCAGGTAGGTGGTGGTGAGGTCGTGCACCACGGCGCCGAAGGTGAGGACGTCGTTGTGCATGTAGAGGGCGCCCACGTCAATGCCGGCCCCGAACGAGGTGGCGCGGTCGAAGGCGTAGGTGGTGTCGGTCCCGCTGATGTTCTGCACCCGGTTGGGGAGGTTCTGGCGCACGAACTTGAGCGCGCCGCCGAAGGCCCAGTGGTCGCCGCGCTGGAAGCCGTAGGTCACCAGGCCGGCCATGTCGGCGCTGCTCTTTTCCCGGATCTTGTTGTAGAACTGCTGGGTGAGCCGCTC
>JBBIHL010000174.1:0-5108 GCA_037447075.1 Candidatus Eiseniibacteriota bacterium
CTACGACGCGCTCACCCTGGGCGCTCGCGACTACGTGCGGAAGAACGGCTTCACCACCGTGGTGCTGGGGCTCTCGGGCGGGGTGGACTCGGCGCTCACCGCCGCCATCGCGGTGGACGCGCTGGGGGCGCGCAACGTGGTGGCGGTGTTCATGCCCTCCCCCTACACCGCGGGGGCTTCCAAAGAGGACGCGGAGCTGGTGGCCCGCGCGCTGGGCATCCGCTACTACGCGGTGCCGATCACCGAGGTCTTCGAGTGCTACCAGCGGGCGCTCGAGCCCGCGTTCACCGGGACCCAGCCCGACGTGACCGAGGAGAACATCCAGGCCCGCGTCCGCGGCAACTACCTGATGGCGCTCTCCAACAAGTTCGGCTGGCTGGTCTTCACCACCGGCAACAAGAGCGAGACCTCGGTGGGCTACTGCACGCTCTACGGCGACATGGCCGGCGGGTTCGCCGTCCTCAAGGACGTCTACAAGACCACGGTCTACGAGCTGGCGCGCTGGCGCAACGCCCGCGATGCCGCGCCCGTTTTCCCCGAGCGCGTGCTCACCCGCGCCCCGACCGCCGAGCTCAAGGAGAACCAGACCGACCAGGACACCCTGCCGCCCTACGAGACCCTCGACCCCATCCTGCGCCACTACGTCGAGGACGACCGCTCGATCGAGGAGATCGTGAGCCTGGGGTTCGACCGCCCGACGGTGGAGCGCGTGGCCCGCATGGTGGACGCGAGCGAGTACAAGCGGCGCCAGGCGCCGCCGGGGCTCAAGATCACGCCCCGCGCCTTCGGGCGGGATCGCCGCCTGCCCATCACCAACCGCTTCCGGGGATAGGGGGCGCGCTCCAAAAGCGCCGCGCCGGGCCCGGCGGGACCCGGCGCGCGACGTCTGACGGAGGAAGCCTACCGCGGCGGTCGCCTACTGCACGACCGTCACCTTCACCGTGCCCACGATGGTCACGTCCAGCTGCAGCTCCCACTCGAAGTCGGTGGGCGCCGAGGGCGTGGACTGCCCCGTGAGCGTGTAGGTGATGCTCATGTTGGTGGGTTGCTGGCCCGCCTTCAGCGCGGTCAGGAGGTCGGCGAGGATCTGGTTGATGAGCGCCACGCCGGCCGCGTCGAGCGGGGCCGTCTTGAACGAGGTGACGCTGTTCACGTCCTCGCTGAAGTTGGTGACGATCGCCGTCACCGGCCCGGTGCCGCGCTGGGCGGTGACGGTGCCGTTCACGATCCGCCGGTCGGGCGTGGGGTCCAGCCGCTTCACGCGGTACTTGGCGCCGGACATGCGGATGTCCTTGACGTCCGAGATGTCCACGCCCGCGTCGTCCAGGAGCCCGGGCAGGTCAATGTCCACCGCGAGGTCAATGGTCCGGGTCTCGTTGATGTTGTTGACGCTCCCCTGGGACACGAACGCCGCGGTGTGCGACGCGCCCAGCGCCAGCTCGATGATCTTGTCCTTGATCTCCGGGGCGAGCACGCAGCTGGTGGAGGGGAGCAGGACGATGGCGGCCAGCGCCGCCGCAAGCAACATTCGGTGTGCACGCATGGCCGCCTCCTAGAAGCCGTTGCCGAAGCTCAAGCCGACCGCGAACCCGTTGGTCGCGGCCAGGTTGGCCTCGCCGTAGAGGTGGACGACGGCGAGCTTGGCTTGGGCGCCGACGGTGAAGTGGGCGCTGGTCTCGGTGTCGAAGTCCACGTCAATCGTGCCCCCGCCGGTGCTGCTCGCGTAGTGGGCCTCCATGTCGAGCTGGTCGTAGCCCACGCCCACGTAGGGCTGCAGCCAGTTGTAGGCCTTGCTGGCCGTGACGTTGAGCTGCAGCGCCTTGCTCTGCACCAGGTCGTCGCCCACGTCGAAGGTCTGGTAGAAGGCGCCCGCGGCGAGGTCCACGGGCAGGTTGCTGAAGTACTGGGAGATCGAGTGCTGCGCCCCGATCCCGAACAGCGTGAACTTCCCGATGTCGTCGTCGGTGAAGTTCACCGACAGCCAGCGCACCACGGCGCGGGTCCCCAGCACCGAGCCGATCGTGACCTGCGTGGTCGCGGCGGCGAACTCTTCAATGTCGAAGCCGGAGGGGTGGTAGAGCACCGTGCCGCTCTGGCCGTTCTGGAGCACGGCCTGGGTGGGCCCGATGATGGTCGGGGCCCGCACCGACTCCGTGCTGGTGAAGCCGGGCGGGTCCTTGGGCGAGTAGGTGCGGTCCTCGTCGTCGAAGGTCATGCCCATCAGCCGCGCGCCCACCGTCATGGTGAAGCCGCTGCGGGGCACGAAGCCGGTCTGGAAGATGGAGGTGTTGAGCGTGCCGGAGAGCGCCTTGGGCAGCGGCCCCAGGTAGCCCTTGGCGTTGTCGCCGGAGAGCGCGCCCAGGTTCTCCTCGAGCTGCGCCCCGGCCGGCGGCGCCCAGCCCATCCCGACCGCGGCCGCCAGCGCCAGTGTGCCTGCGATGCGGAGCCTCATGTCCTGTCCCCCCTTGGTGCATGGTCGTCCGGCTCGCGCGCACGCGCGGGCCGGCCCTTCGAGACGTGAGACGGGTCCACCCGCCCGGCCGTCACACGCCTCGGCCGGGCTCTTCAGCCTTCCCTGGGCGTTGCGGTGGGATGGGGAGGCTCCCTGGGGGCGTGGAGTCGCGGCCCTTCCCGAAGCGCTTCAGTTCTGCACGCGCACGGCGATCACGCCGGCGCCGCAGTGGCGCGTGAGCAGCTCGGCGATCTTCTCCAGGCAGGCGGAGAGATCGCCCCCGGCCCGCTCGCGCGGGCAGAACACTACCACCATCAGGCTCTTGGTGCGCGCCGCCACCGAGGTGCGCTGCGAATCGGCGGTGGGTGCGCCGAAGGGGCCCTCGTCGTCGGCCAGCAGGAGCCGGCCTCCCAGGTTCACCCGCTGCTTGCGGATGCCGGGGTAGCCCTCCCCCTCGGTTCCCACCCGCACGCGGATCACGCCCTTGATGGTGTCGCGGTCGTAGAGGCCGAGCGGCAGCTGGAACTCCAGCGAGCAGAGGTTGCAGACGTCCACCGCCGGGTTGACGCGCGGCAGGCCCTTGCCCTGGAGCACCCGCCGCAGCAGCGCCTCGGACGAGGGCCGCGTCTTGGTGGGGTCAATGTCCAGCCGGTGGAACAGCGCCCGCGTCTCGGCCACGCCCGGGATGTCGGCCGGCTGCTTCCCGCCGAAGAGGGACTGCAGGCGCTCGCACAGGGCGCGGGACTCGGCGTCGAACGCCTCGGGCAGCTCCCGGTGGGAAACGCCGTCGGCTTCGAGCATCCCCAGCGCCAGGCTGCCGCGCAGCGATGCTTCCCAGATGAAGGGCGGGGTCTGGGTGTGCGCTTCCTGGGCCATCGGGCGGCGATGATAGTGTGCCGGCGCCCCGGAGCGAAGCGCTTTTCGAGCGGGAGGGCGCCCCGCCTCTCCCGGCGCCCCCCAAGCACTGCGCCCGGCCGCGAGGAGCCCGGCCGGGCGCAGGGGGGAGTGAACAGCAATCGGACTACCGCGAAGCTCTATGGGCGGCGGGAAGTCCCTTTCCGACCGCAGCGGCGTCTCGCAACGCGAAGGTCGCGATTCGCTGCGGCCACAGAATCGTGCTGGTCGCCGCCCACCTCTGGCCGGGCGCGGGCCCGCGCCCACGTGATCCGGCGGAAACGATCGTTGGAATCACGGTCGCTCCATCCCAGGGGCGAGCGGTGCAGCGTGAGCGGGAACATAGCGCGAACCGCGCGTAGCCGCCAGCAGGGAATGCGGGCGCGCCATCAAGACCACGGCGCGCGAGAATTTTTCGCTTGACTTGGGGATCCTGGCGCGCCGTGGGGGCCCTCACCGCGGCGTGCCCGCGCGCGCCAGCGAGTCCGCGAACCGGGGGCTCGCCGACACCAGGCGCCGCCATGCGCCTTCGGCCTCGGTGCCGTTGCCCAGCGCGCGCTCCAGCCTCACGAGGAAGTAGAGGGCGAGCGGATCGTCGGGCTCCGTCGCCAGCACCCGCTGCACGCGCTCCTTCGCCTGCTCGTAGCGACCGCCGGCCGCCTCCAGGCCGGCCAGGTTGAGCAGCGCGCCGCGGTGGTCGGGGGCGAGAGCCAGCGCCTCCAGCCAGGCCCGACGCGCGGCGGCGGTGTCGGCGTCCTGCTTGGCGGCCAGGCCCAGGCTGTTGAGCAGTTCCGCGCGCTCGGGGTCGTGCTCCCCCGGTTGCGCCAGGCGCAGCGCACGCTCCAACGCCCCGCGCGCCTGCGGCCACTCGCGTCGCTGCATGAGCTCCTCGGCCTCGATGACGGCGTCCACCAGTGATTCCGGCAGGCCGACGAACCTCCAGCGGTCCCAGTCGAAGCGCAGGAACACGGCCGGACGCCGATCCGCCCGGGGCCGGTACTGCCCGATGTAGGTGAGCTCCAGGTCCGGATCCCGGAACCACACCTGCGGGGCATAGCTGCCGAACGTGGCCAGCTCCACGCCGCGCGGGGCGTGCGAGAGATAGATGGCGGCCCCGCGTGGAGGCGGGTTGCGCCGCAGCCCGTCGTGCAGGGCGTCCAGGAACCGCGCCTCCGCCTTGAGCCGCGAGATCGTGACGTAGGAGACCCCGGCTGGCTCCGGCCGGTCTCTTGCGAGCTGGAAGCTCTCGACCCCGCTGGCCACCGCGTTCGCCGCCGTTGCAGCGCAGAGCAGGCCGGTGGCGACCGGCAGAGGGCAGCGCGCCAGTGCCGTGCCCGCGAGCAGGGCGAAGCCCACGGCCGAGAAGCTCACGTAGTAGGCGCTGAAGTGATGGCCGGCCAGCGCCGGGGGCAAGGCTGCGACCAGCGCCCAGACCACACCCAGGCGCCACCCGCCGGAGGCGGCCCGCGCGTTACGACCAGCAGACTGCTGCGCCCGCTCCGTCGAAGGTCTCGCACGGAAGGCCAGAACCGCGACGAGCGCCACGAGCCCCATGGCGACCCAGGGCGGCGGAGTCCGCGTCAGCGACTCACGGAGGTAGTGCCACGGTTGGTCCAGGTAGACGTAGGCGAGCAGGGCGGACCTCAACCCCTCCAGGAGCCGGGCGGGCTCGAGCGTGACGTCGGCGACCGGCAGTGTGGCCCCCGGCATCCACGCGCGCCTCCACACGCGCAGGGACAGGACGATCGCGACCCATGCTCCC
>JBBIHL010000174.1:5170-6575 GCA_037447075.1 Candidatus Eiseniibacteriota bacterium
GGTTTCCACCACCCATCCACGACTCCCACGCCACCAGCACCAGGGGGAGCGGCGCCACGCTTTCCTTGGCAAAGAGGGCAAGGAAGTACGCGATCACGGCGGCGCCGAGGCGGCCGGTCAGGTACAGGAGCGCCGCCGAGACACCGAGGGCCGTGGCCAGCAGGTCCTGGGAGCACGAGACCCACCCGAGCAGGACGCCGTGGGAGTAGAGCAGCGCGTAGGCGGCGCCCGCCAGGATCGCGGCCCGAACTCCAGTCACTCTCCGCGCGAGCCAAGCGACCAGCCCCAGGCTCGACCCCAGAATGACCAGATTGACCACGCGGAAGACGAGTGGGTCGTTCCCCGCCAGCCGCGAGACTACACGGAAGTAAAGTTCGCGACCCAGGGGACGGAAGTAGTTCTGCGGGACCCGAATCCAGCCGGAAGGGCCGTTCCCTGCGTCGCCGCGGGCATCAGCGAAGAACAGGTAGTCGTCGGAGATGAAGGGCCAGCGCAGTGTGTACCCGTGCAGGGCCACCAGCACGGCGACCAGCAGGAGGAGCGAAAGCACAAGGACCGAGAACGCGATCCGAGCTGCGCCAGGCGGGACAATGAGTCCATGGGCACCCCTCCGACCGCCTGCCGGCCAGGGTAGTGCGGGACCAGGCCTCGAGCTCATGCGGCCCCTTTGCGCGGCTACGCGCCTTCCTGCCCGTTCCCCTCGGGCGGTAGCTTGCGCTCCACCGAGACGATGCGGTAGCGCTGGCGCGCCTCGCCCTCGCCGAGCTCCACCTCGTCCCCGATACCCTTGCCGAGCAAGACGCGCGCCACCGGGGTGCGGTGCGAGATCACGTGGTCGCCGTGGTGGTGCTCGCCCTCGCCCAGAATCCAGTAGCTCACCACCTCGCGCTCGCTCTCGAGCACCACCTCGGTGCCCGGGCCCACCACGCCGTCCTTGAAGTCCGCCTCCTCGATGAAGCGGGCCCGCGCCAGGCGCAGCTGCAGCGCCGCCACCTGCTGGTTGAGCATGGCCTGCTTGTGCCGGGCGGCTTCGTACTCGGCGTTCTCGCGCAGGTCGCCCAGCTCGCGCGCCTTCTGGATGGCGGCGGGGACGGTGGTGCGCAGCTCGCGCTCCATGCGCTCCAGCTCCAGCTTGAGCCGCTCCCAGGTGGCCCGGGTCATGAGGGGCACGTCGGTCTCCGCCGCCTGCCCCACCTGCGAGAACATCTTCTCGGTGGCGCGCCGGCGGCCGGCGCGGACCGCGGCCACCTCCCCCGCCAGCCCCGCCCGCTCCGCCGCCTCGAGCGCGGGGAAGAGCAGGCGATCGCTGGAGCGCCACTGGCGCAGCAGCCCGCCGATGCGGGTGCGCAGCTCGGCGGGGCACTCGGCGCCCGCCAGTGGCGCGGTGAACCGCCCGCCGGCCTCG
>JBBIHL010000175.1:0-6567 GCA_037447075.1 Candidatus Eiseniibacteriota bacterium
GCAAGGCCCACGAGCGCGATGGCCTGGTCGTGATCGGCGTCTTCCACCCCAAGCCGCCGCGCGAGGTGAGCGACCGGCGCGTCCTCGCGGCCGCGCAGAGGCTCGGCTTTGGCGGCGCTCTCGCGGTGGACACCTGGTGGTCCACGCTCGATCGCTATTGGCTCGCCGGCCATCCCGACCGCAACTGGACCTCGGTGTCGTTCCTCGTCGGCCGCGACGGCACCATCCGCTGGGTGCACGGCGGCGGGGAGTATCACCCTTCCGACGATCCCCGGCACCGCCGCTGCGACGCGGAGTTCGCCGGATTGCAGGAGGCGCTGGCCGGAGCGCTGGCCGAGCCCGCGCCGGGAGCGCCGCCGCCCGCGGGGCGGAGCCGGTAGAGCGAAGCTCGGCCGTGGAGCCGGCCCCCATGTCCAAGACGAGCCCGCCGGACCCGCAGCCCTCGGCCCCCACGCACGATGGCGCCGGCGTGCGCTTCCCGCCGCCGCTCGTCTACGTCTTGGCGCTGGGCGCGGGGTTCGCGCTCGAGCGCTGGTGGCCGGCGACGATCGTCCCCGGCAGCGCCGTCCTGCTCGCGCGCATCGCGGGCGCCGTCTTGATCCTGGGGTGGGCGGTGCTCTCGCTGGCCGCGTTTCGCGCCTTCGGCCGCGCCGGCACCACCGTCCATCCCAACCACCCCACGACCGCTCTGGTCGGGGACGGGCCCTATCGGTTCACGCGCAACCCGCTCTACCTGGGCATGGCACTGCTCGGCGCGGGCGTCGCCCTGGCGGCCAACGCGCTGTGGCCGCTGCTCACCGTGCCGTTGGCGCTCGCGGCAATCCAGCGCTGGGTGGTCGCGCGCGAGGAGGGTTACCTCGAAGCCAAGTTCGGCGAGGCGTACCTGGACTACAAGCGGCGCGTGCGGCGGTGGCTCTGATCCCGCCCGCGCTCGTGCGGATTGAAAGCCCGCGGGGGGCGGGCGAGCCTCGTCGCGTGCGCGTCTACCTGGAGATGGCGAGGGGTGAGCATCCTGGCCTCGCCGCGCACGTCCCGGCCGCGCCCGGGCTGATCGCCTTCGGCCGGGACGAGCGACGCGCGTTGCAGGATCTCTCCCAGGCAGCCCGCCTCTACGCGCGGACCCTGGCCCGGCACCACTTCGAACCGGCGTTCTCCGGCGGAAGGCGAGCCTGGCGGGTGGCGGCGCGACTGGCGGGCCAACCCTTCTGGCGTTCAGGCCACGCCGCGGCGCTGCTGCCCACGGACCGCGCGGCGCCCTCGGACGGGCGCATCCGCCGCGTGCTGCGCATCGTTCGCGCCTTCCGCCGCGAGCACCTCGACCACCTCGAGGCCCTGGGAGACCGGGCCTACCGGCGGCGGCCGGGCCCCGGCCGCCGCAGCCCGCGCGAGACGCTCCACCACCTGGCCAACTGCGAGTGGTGGTACTGCTCCCGGCTGAATGACCGGCTTCCCGAGCCCGGCCGGGGGTGCCCGCGCGAGACCCGCGCCCGGCTCGCCCACCTGCTGGAGTTCGCGCAGTCCTACCTGATCTCGCTTCCGCCCGCGGCCCGCAGCCGGGTCGTGACGCCGCGACGATTCGCGTCGCCGGGCGGGCGGGAGGTCTGGACCGCGGGCAAGGTGCTCCGGCGTCTCGCCGAGCACGAGTTCGAGCACCTGCGCGCCGCGCTCGGCTGGCGGCCGATGCGGACCTGACGCGGACGGGTCGCAATCCTTGAGCCCGTGCTGCGCCGTCTGCTAGCCTGGTCGGCGGCGTGCCTCGGGCGAGGCACGCCGCTTTCCGGGGACCACCGGGGGCCTTGCCCTCGGTGGCTTTTGCCATTGGTCGCGGCGCCCGAGGACGCCAACCCATGCCCGAGACCTACCTCAAAGACCCCCTCACCGACTCGCTGCTCGCCCAGGCCGAGCGGCTGCCCGAGGCGCGCGAGCTGCTCGCGATCTTGCGCAGCGAGCCCCGCGCCCGCTGCGCGGTGCGCGGTCTTACCGGGGCGGCGCGCGGCTACCTGGTGGCCTGGCTGGCGCGCGCCGGGGGCCGGCCGGTGCTCTACCTCGCGTCGCACGGCGAGCACTACGAGCAGGCGCTGGACGACGTGGAGTTCTTCCTCGGCCCGGGCGACACCCTGCCGCTCCCCGAGCCCGAGACCCTGCCCTACGACCCGTCGTCCCCGCACCCGGGGCTCACCGCGCAGCGGCTGGAGACGCTCATGCGGCTGGGCGAGCTGCGCGCGCCGGGCCGAGATGGCCCCGCCGGCGCCGCCGCCCCCGTCGTCGTCGCCACCGTCCGCGCGCTGCTGCAGCGCGTGCCGCGGCCGGAGCGGCTGCGCGCCGCGCTGCTGCACCTGGAGGTCGGGGGCGACTACGACCCCGCGGCGTTGCTGGAGCGCCTGGTCTACCTGGGCTATGAGCGGCTGCCCGAGGTGGAGGCCGTGGGCCACTTCGCGCGGCGCGGCGGGATCGTGGACGTCTACCCGGTGGGCCTGCCCGACCCGCTGCGGCTGGAGTTCGACGGGAATACGCTGGCTTCCCTGCGCCGCTTCGACGTGGGCACGCAGCGCTCCCTGGAGCAGCTGCGGCAGGCCACGGTGCCGCCGCGCTACGAGGTGGTGGTGATGCCCGAGGAGGCCGAAGCCATCGCCGAGCGCCTGCGCGCCGCGGGCGACGAGCGCGCGCGGGCCGGGGCGTTCCTCTTCCATGAGGGCATGGAGCGCTTCGCGGGCCACTACGACGCGGCGCTCGGGTCGTTGCTCGACTACCTGCCGGAGGACACGCTCATCGTGGCCGACGACCCCGGCGCGCTGGCGGCGCGCGCCGAGGCCCTGGCCGGCGAGATCGCCCGCGGCTTCGAGGAGACGCGGGCCCACTACCCGCTGGTCTCGCCGCCGGGGCAGCTGTTCCTCCCCGCTTCCGCCCTCGGCGAGGCGCTCGAGCGGCACGGCGGCGTGGACTGGCTGGGCCCGGTCGCGGAACCTCGCCCCGAGGCCCGCTACCGGAGCGTCCTCACGGTGGAATGCTCGCCGCCCGAGCCCATGCAGCGCAGCATGGAGCGGCTCAAGGCGCACCTCGCCGAGCTGGGCGCCAACGGCTACCGCGCGGTGATCCTCTGCGACAACCCGGGCCAGCGCGAGCGCCTGGAGGAGATGATCGGCCCCGGTGAGGCGGTGCTGCGGGTGGGGCTGGTCTCCGCCGGCTTCACGCTGCGCCGCGCGCAACTCGCCGTCCTCACCGACCACGAGATCTTCGCGCGCTACCGCCGCCGGCGGCGGCGCCTGCGGAAGGCGGGGGGTCTCTCGCTGGCCGAGCTCTCGGCGCTCAAGCTGGGCGACTACGTGGTCCACGAGGACCACGGCGTGGGACGCTACCGGGGCCTCAAGCGCCTCGCCTTGAACGGCCAGGAGACGGACTGCATGGAGATCGCCTACGCCGAGGGCGACCGCCTGTTCGTCCCGGTGCACCAGCTCCCGCTGGTCTCGCGCTACTCCGCCGAGGAGGGCGCGCGGCCCTCGATCCACCGGCTGGGCTCCGCGCAATGGCAGAAGACCAAGGCGCGCGCCCGCAAGGCCATCGCCGACATGGCCGAGGAGCTGATCCGCGCCTACGCCGCCCGCCAGGCGCTGCCCGGCTTCGCCTTCCGCCCCGACACCCCGTGGCAGCGCGAGATGGAAGCCTCGTTCATCTACGAGGAGACGCCCGACCAGCTGGCCGCCATCGAGTCCGTCAAGGCCGACATGGAGCTGCCGCGGCCCATGGACCGGCTGATCTGCGGCGACGTGGGCTACGGCAAGACCGAGGTGGCGATCCGCGCCGCCTTCAAGGCCGCGCAAGACGGCAAGCAGACGGCGGTGCTGGTGCCCACCACCATCCTGGCGCAGCAGCACCAGCAGACCTTCACCGAGCGGCTGGCCGACTACCCGGTGAGGATCGAGGTGCTCTCGCGCTTCCGCAGCCCGGCCGCGCAGAAGCAGGTGGTGGCGCGCCTCAAGGCCGGCGAGGTGGACGTCGTGATCGGCACCCACCGCCTGCTGAGCAAGGACGTGGGCTTCAAGGACCTCGGCCTGGTGGTGATCGACGAGGAGCACCGCTTCGGCGTGAAGCACAAGGAGCGCATCCGCCAGATGCGCCGGCAGGTGGACGTCATGGCGCTCTCCGCCACGCCCATCCCGCGCACGCTCAACCTCTCGCTCGCCGGCGCCCGCGACATCTCGGTGATCGAGACCCCGCCCAAGGACCGGCTGCCCATCCACACCGAGATCCTCGAGCTGGACGACGAGGTGGTGGCCGACGCCGTGCTGCGCGAGGTGGACCGCGGCGGCCAGGTGTTCTACGTGCACAACCGGGTGGAGACCATCCACAACGCCGCGCTCTACCTCAACAAGCTGGTGCCGCAGGTGCGGGTGGGGGTGGCGCACGGCCAGATGCCGGAGCGGCAGCTCGAGAAGGTCATGGCCGACTTCCTGGAGCGCAGGTTCGACGTGCTGGTCTCCACCATGATCATCGAGTCGGGCCTCGACATCCCCAGCGTGAACACGCTGGTGGTGGACCGCGCCGACACGCTGGGCCTGGCCCAGCTCTACCAGCTGCGCGGCCGGGTGGGGCGCTCGGCGCACCGGGCCTACGCCTACCTGCTGGTCCCCTCGCGCCGCGTCCTGACCGAGGAGGCCGAGAAGCGCCTGCGGGTGATCGAGGAGTTCGACGAGCTGGGGGCGGGCTTCAAGATCGCGCTCAAGGACCTGGAGATCCGCGGGGCCGGCAACATGCTCGGCCCCGAGCAGAGCGGTCACATCGTCGGCCTGGGCTTCGACCTCTACTGCAAGCTGCTCGAGGAGGAGGTCACGCGCCTCAAGGGCGAGGCCGCCGAGGTGAAGCCCGAGCCGCGGCTGCTGACCGACTGGAGCGCCTACCTGCCGGACGACTACGTGCCCGACGAGCACGAGAAGCTGATCCTCTACCGGAGGCTGGCCGAGGCCCGCGACCTCGCGGCCCTCGACGACCTCACCCTGGAGCTGATGGACCGCTTCGGCCAGCTCCCAACCCCGGCGGTGGCCCTGCTCGAGCTGCGCCGTATGCGGCTGCTGGGCGTGGGGGGCGAGGTCGAGAGCCTGCGCGTGTTCCAGCAGCACTGCGAGATGACCCTGCGCCGGCCGCTCAAGCCCCTGGAGATCCGCGCGCTGGTGGGTGCGCTGCCGTTCCAGGTGGAGTTCGTGAGCGGCCGCGAGTTCGGCCTGCGGCTGCGCGGCGAGGGACTGGCTCTGCTCAACCGCGCGCGCGAGCTCCTGCAGGCGCTCGGGGAGTGCACCAAGGCGGCGGCGTGAGGGGGCGAAGGCGTCCGGCAGCGCCCCTCGACGCGGGGGTGTGGCCCCTGCCGGCTGGCTCCAGCCGGAGGCGGCCGCCAGGGGTCGAACCGGTTCCGCCCAGGTGGCCGCACCGGAGAATCCGGGCCGCAGCCGCGTTGCTCGCGCTTCTTGGCCTACCGCCCGGGCTTTTCGACGGCAGGGTGCGTAAACCCCGGTTCGCCTGAGCGCGCAAGGGCGGACGGGCGCTGGACATCGCACGACCATCATCTACACTCAAGGCTTGCACAGGGGCGGCCGGCGTGTTCGGCGCCCCCGGATCCCGGGGCGTGACCCCGTGGCAGGTGCGTTCACCGGCGGGCCCTCCAGGAACCCCAAGATGGACAGCCACTCGCGGGCCTGCTGGCCGGACTGAACCGAGATACTGGGCGGCGCACCGCCGTCGACATGGATGGGCCGACCCGGTGCAGCCGACGCGGGCCTGCGGCCCGCGCGCCTCGCCGCTCGCGTTGGACCGATTTCGTGCCTGGGCCGGGAACAAGCAGCTCGTTTTGAGGAGCGGACAGTGGCAGGCGCGGGTTTCCCCGAACAACCACCGATTCCCGGCTACGAGCCGGTTCGGCCTTTGGGCATCAACCTCGCCGCTGTCTACCTTGCCCGCCACACGAGCAGCGGCACGTTGGTTGCTCTAAGGGTGTGGCGCATCGAGAAGCGGCGATACGCTTCATTCCAGGAATTGCTTGACCAACTTGAGTCGTTTGAGTCGAGCTGAGAGAAGACGGTCCAACATCGGCATGCAGCCGACGGCGCTTTACGCCGCGACTGATGCCGGGCGTTATCCGGACGAGAGCGGCCGACCGCGCTGGAGCGACCAAATAACCCAACGGTAGGGCGTAGGTGGCGCCCCCACCCGTGATCGACATGGCAGAAGTCATTCTGTTCCATCACGCGCACGGACTCACGCCCGGGGTCCGGGACTTCGCCGAGGTTCTGCGGCGTGGAGGTCACACCGTGCACCTTCCGGACCTGTATGAGGGGCACGTGTTTGATGAACTCGAGGATGGCGTCACCTACGCCGAGAAGACTGGGTTCGGAACGATCATCGAGCGCGGGCTGGCAGCCGCCGAAGGGTTACCCCGCGGACTCGTCTACGCGGGGTTCTCGCTGGGCGTGCTGCCTGCGCAGAAGCTGACCCAGACCCGTGCCGGCGCGGTTGGAGCGCTGCTGTTCCATTCATGTATCCCAATCTCAGAGTTCGGCGGCGCCTGGCCCCGGGGAGTTC
>JBBIHL010000176.1:0-6562 GCA_037447075.1 Candidatus Eiseniibacteriota bacterium
CGCGGGGACGAGCGCTTCGGCGCGCAGCGCGGCGGGCTTGCGGCCGCCTGGGTTTTGACGGATGCGCTTCGCCATTCGAGTCACATTCCTTGCGGCTGCGGGGAGCGAAGCCCCCGGGACGACCGTTGCTCGAACAGCTACCCGGGGCTGGCCGGGCGAGGGAGGCCACCCCTGCAGCCCTGCTGATGCAAGGGGGCTGCCGGGACTCACCCGTTTGGATGCGCTCCGGGAGCGGCTCCCCAACCCCATCCTTGCCAAGAGGTTGCGCGAGGGAGGCGCGGAGAAGCGCCGCCCGGCCTCGCCCCGCGCGGGTCGCCGCGCGGCCACGACGTGGCCGGGCCGGTCAGGGCCTGTAGGGGCTTTGTCCGCCGAAAGGGTGCGGGCGCGGCTCACCTCCGCCGCGTTGCAACCCGCACGATGCGCCGCGGTGAGGCGCGAGGCTCCCTCACGCCGCGCGTCGCGCCCGGCGCGCCGCGCGGAAGGTGAACACCGCGTTGGCGAGCAGGAACAGGCCGAAGGCGCGCGCCAGGATGGGGTGCGAGAGCGCGTGCGCCGCGGTGGCGCCGAGCGGGCCGCCCAGCACCGCCCCGGCCCCCAGCGCCGGGATCCAGCGCGCCACCACGTTGCCGTGCCGCGCGTGCTCCAGGGTGGCGAAGGGCGAGAGCGCCAGGATCACCGCCAGCGAGGTGCCCTGGGCCAGGTGCTGCTCCACTCCGCGCAGGAGCACCAGCGCCGGCACGATGATGACGCCGCCCCCCACGCCCATGAACCCCGCGAGCAGCCCGGTGGCGGTCCCCAGCACCACGTCGAAGACGAGCCTCGTCCCCAGCGACGTGCCCGGGATCCAGGCGCTGGCGCCGGGGGTCTCCCACATGAGGCGCAGCGCCACCGCCGCCAGGAACACGGCGAAGGCGGTCTTGAGCCCCGCCGGGCTGGTGCGCGCCGCCCAGCGGGCGCCCAGGCGGGCGCACGCGATGCTGGCCGGGGCGATGAGCGCGGCGCCCAGCCAGTCCACCTGGCCGCGCAGCGCGTAGAGCACCAGCGACGCCGCCGCGGTGACGCCGATCACCCCCAGCGAGGTGCCGTGCGCCTGGTGCTGGGTCAGCGCGAAGACGCCGGTGAGGATCGGGATCAGGACGATGCCGCCGCCCACCCCGAAGAGCCCGCCCACGAAGCCGGCCGCGAGCCCGGCCAGGAGCCCCGCAGCCAGCTCGCGGCCGCTCATCGGCCCTTCAGTTGGTCTGGGGGATGGTCGGCTGGGCGAGCGTGAGGTTGACCAGGCGCGAGACGTCCGCGAACCGGGTGGCGTTGGTGGGCGCGCCCAGCACCACCGCGATCAGCTCGTGGCCCTGGGCGTTGATCCAGGTGGCCAGGCAGTAGCCGGCCTGCGCGATGTGGCCGGTCTTGCCGCCGCGCACCTCGTAGCGGCCGTAGAGCAGGCGGTTGGTGTTGGCCACGAAGTGGGCGCGGCGGTTGGTGCGGAACTCGTAGGAGCGCTGGGTCATGATGTCGCGCACCAGCGGATGGGAGGCCGCGTGGCGCAGCAGCACCGCGCAGTCCGCGGCGGAGGAGACGTTGCGCCCGTCCAGTCCGGTGAACTCCACGTAGCGCGAGCCGGTCATGCCCAGCTCCACCGCCTTGCGGTTCATGCGGGCCAGGAAGTCCTCCTCGCCAAGCCCGGAGTTGCGCGCCAGGATGCGGGTGGCCGCGTTGTCGGAGGACATCAGGCTCATGCGCAGCAGCTCGCGCTGGGCGATCACCTCGCGCGGCCGCAGCTGGGTGCGGCCCATGCCGGCCAGGTCGGCGCGCGCCACGGTGTGGGTGCGGTCCAGGTCAGGCTTGGCCTCGAGGAAGACCAGGACCGTCATGAGCTTGGTGAGGCTCGCCACCGGGACCGACACCGAGGCGTTCTTCTCGTAGAGCACCTTGCCGGTCTCGGGGTCCACCACGATGGCGTTGCGCGAGTAGACGCCGCCCGCGGGCGGCCGGCGGCCCCGGCGGCGATGGGCGCGCGCCGGGGATGCCTTGGTGGTCGAGCGTGACGAGGCGGCGTAGGCGGCCGTGCGCTGCCGCTTCGAGGTGCGGGCGGAGGCGTCGGGGGGCGACGCCAACAGGGGCAGCAGGAAGCTGCCCGCAAGCAACGCGATTCCGAGCCGCCGGGCCCGAAGCGACATGAAGCCTCCCTTTGAGTTGGCGGGCCCGCGGCGGGCCCAGGGCGTCGCATCCTTGTGATCGCCAGGGCGAGAGGGCGACTTTAGCCCGCGGGCGAGGGGGCGGTCAACGGAAAGCGGCCGCTTGCTAATGCAGGGACGGCTGAAGGCCCTCGTAGGGCGCGGCCGAGGCGGCGGCCAGCGCGATGGGGAGGGAGTCGTCGGCCCGGGCCAGGCCGTCCAACCGCAGCTCGGACACCGGCGCCGTGAGGGGGGGCCAGGCCCCGTTGCAGAGCGCCACCACCGGCGCCTGGCGCTTGGGGGCGTTGAGGCGCCGGACCAGGGCCGCGCTGAAGCCGCCGGCCGACGCGAGGTCCACCAGCACCATGTCGGCCGGGCACCGCAGCTCGCGCAGCGCCACCGCCTCCTGGCTCGCGAGCGTGACCCGGATGCCGCGGCGGTGAAGCTCGGAGGCCAGGCGCTGGTGCTCGCGGGGGTATCCCGTGATGAGCAGCACCCGGGCGCCGGGGCTCACGCGCGCTCCCCAAGAGCCGGCGAGGCCAGCTCGATGCGGACCTTGTCGAGGCAGTCGTAGAGCGGGCGCAGGAAGCGGCCGTTGCGGGCGTCCTGCTTGAGCGCGGCCGGCGCCCCGGCGATGAGCCGCCCGGTCCAGGAGGGGAGCTGGCCGTCCTGGAGGCGGCGGGCGAAGGTCAGGAGCATGCGCTGCGTGCGGAGCGGCAGCAGCTGCAGGTTGTCGAGGTAGAGGGTACCGCACTCGGCGCGGCACAGCGGATGGGCGGCGGGATCCTCGCCCACCACGCCCAGCCAGGCGCCGATCGCATGGGTCAGCGCCGCCGCCTCGCGCCCGCAGTGCACGCGCACGAACGGCCCGCGCCGCACGGGGCTCGCCAGGTGGAAGGTGCGCGCCACGGCCTCGCGCCGGGCCGCCGGGCGCCCCAGCACGAGGACGTTGGTCAGGCTGTCGCGGTGAAGACGCGCAAGCCGCAGCGCAGGGAAGCCCGCGACTCTTTCGGGCTCCCCCGCAGCATGCGGCATGTAGGGCTCGACGCCCTGGAAGCAGGTCGGCGCGTTCACCACACCCGCCGCGTCCATGCGGCCAGGCGATAGCTTGCGAAGGGGCTGAACGCGGGCTGGCCGGCGAGCATCCAGCGGGTGCTCAACCAGCTCCACGCGATCCAGCGGACCGTGACGACTTGCCCCGCGCCCCCGGCGGACTTGGCCGGAGCAGCTCCCTCCATGTCGCCGGGGGCGAGGGCGTGACCACCGCTGCCGTCAGAAGAACTCTGGGCGGCAGAATTGGATGCGGTGCAGCACAGAGCCAAAACCACAACCAGCGCGAGTGCGGCCAGACTGACCAGGCGCTTGAGCATCTCTCGACTCCTTCGGGATCGGTGCGGATCGATGGGCCCGACTCGGGCCCTGCCTGACGATCCCTAGAGGCGAGAGACGTGCCAGAAGATAGCCGCGGCCGGAAGGAATGTCTACAGCGTTATGCAGAATGCAATTGTGGGGTTGTCCGCGGGTCTTGGGGGTGGGGGACTGTAACGGCACATTCGCTATAATCGGCGAATCAGGTCAGCCAGCCCGAGGTAATACCTTGTCGTTACAACGACTTGAGCTGCTTCGCTAGAATCAGCGAATCCGCTGATATTGGCGAGACGCCTCGAGTCCGTACTTCCGCATTTTGTAGCGGATGGCCTGCTCGCTCACGCCTAACGTGCGTGCTGCCTTGGACCTGTTGCCGTTTGCATTGGCCAGCGCCTCACGGATGAGCTGGCGCTCGACCTCGGCGACGGCATCACCCAGCTTCCGCGTCCGCGACAGCCGTAGCCCCCTGCCTTGCGACTCCAGGTCGGGTGGAGGCGGCTCGGGGCGGAGCACGGGAGCCGGGTTCATGGCCAGCAGCCGCTCCATGTAGTTCTGAAGCTCCCGCACGTTGCCGGGCCAGTCGCTGCGCATGAGGGTGGCGATGAAGTCCGGGGAGAGCTGTGGGGCCGTGCGGCCCAGCCGCCGGCTGATCTGCTCCACGAAGTAGTGGGCGAGCGCGGGGATGTCGGCCTTGCGCTGGCGCAGCGGCGGGATCTCGATGGGGATGATGTGGAGCCGGAAGAACAGGTCCTGGCGGAAGCGGCCCAGCTCCACCAGCCGGCGCAGGTCCTGATTCGTGGCGGCGATCAGGCGCACATCCACCGGGATCGGCTTGCTCCCGCCCACCCGGATCAGCTCCCGGTTCTGGATGACGTTGAGCAGCGCCACCTGGTGGTGCAGGGGCATCTCGCCGATCTCGTCCAGGAACAGGGTCCCGCCCTCGGCCTGCTCGAACTTCCCGGGTCGCGCGCGCACGCCGGTGGCCACGTTGTCCTCGATGCCGAACAGCTCGCTCTCCAGCAGGGTCTCGGGCATGGCGCCGCAGTTGACCGGCACGAAGGCCCGGTGGCGCCGCGGCCCCGTATGGTGGATGACCCGGGCGATCAGGTCCTTCCCGGTGCCGTTCTCGCCGGTGAGCAGGACGGTGCTGTTGTTCTGCGCCACCATCTCGATCTGCGAGAGGACGCGCGCCATCTCCTGGCTGGCGCCGACCACGCTCGATTGGCGGAAGCGGGCCTGGACCTCCTGCCGCAGGGAGAGGTTCTCGCCCACCAGCCGCTCGTTGGCGCGCCGCACGGCGTCCTGGCCGCGGCTGTTCTCGATCGCCACCGCCATGAGGTGGGCGAACCCTTCGAGCAGCCCGCGGTCGGACTCGGTGAAGGCGTGCTCGCGCTCGCGGTTCTCCAGGTAGACCGTCCCGATGACCGTGCCGCCCAGGAAGAGCGGCACGCACAGGATGGAGCGCAGGCCCAGGTTCTGGACGCTCGCCGAGGCCACGCGGGCGTCGGAGGCGGCATCGCCCACCAGCAGGCTCCCGCCGCTCTCGGTGACCTTGCGCACAACGGTGCGGCTGTAGCCGAGCGCCTCGCGCCGCAGGTCGGGGTCCACCCCGCCGTGGTCGGCGAAGGGCTGGAGCTGGCCGGTGTCGGGGTCGGCCAGGAGCAGCACGCCGCGCTCGGCACCGAGCTGCTCCACCGCCAGGCGCATGGCCCGGTTCGTGAGCTCCTTGAGGTCCAGGAGGGAGTCGAGCAATCCGCCCACCGCCGCCAGGAGGCCGCGGGCGTCGCTGGCGGCGACGTGCTCTACTCTGGGAGCGCTTTCCACCAAGAGGGACAGCGCCACCGCCCGCTGCCGGATGGAGCCCAGCCGCTTGAAGGCCGCGGCCGCCTCCTCCAGCCACCGGCGCCAGGGAATCCGGGCCTCGGGCGGCGCCCCGCGGGCCAGCCGCGCGCATTCCAGCGCGCAGGTCGCCCGGTCGTGCGCGGCGCCCAGAGCGCGGTACTTCTCCAGTGCCTCACGCGTCAGGTCGAGCCCTTCCTTCCACCGCCCCTCGGCGAACGCCAGCTCCGCGTCGAGCTGCTTTGCCTGGCCATCCACGTAGGCCCAGGTCTGACCCGCGCGGAGGGCCGCGATCTGTTCCCGTTCGGCTCGCGCCTCCGCCAGCCTGCTCGCGCGCAGAAGGCATCGGGCGTGCTGGAGCAGGAGCATGGTGTGAGCCAGCCGGGGGATGCTCTCCCGCGTGTCAAGCGCCCCCTGCAGAACGGACCGCGCGCGATCCCAGCGCTCCGCTTCGATCGAGGCCAGCGCTTGCTCGCGAAGTGACCACGCCGCGACTTCGGGGTTGTTGTTCCTTCTCGCCAACTGTGCTGCCCGTTCCGCGACCCTCGCCGCCTGACCATGGCTGCCACGAGCCCGATGATAGGCGGCCATTATCTGGAGTGCATACGGTTTCGAGGACTGGGGGATCCTCACTCCCTCTCGCGCCAAGCGGCGCAAGCGGCCCTGCGCCAAGCGAACCCGACCCCGGAACAGGTCTACGAGGGTCAGGTTAAGCGATGCCCTGGTTGCATCGAGCGACCTTCCCTGCTCCAGCGCGCTTCGCCTGGCCTGCGCATAGAGCTCGCGGGCCTCGTCCCAGGCCCCGCTGTGCGACTTGAGCAGGGCGAGGTTGTCCAGGACCTCGTATGCCGCGGCGCGCGCGGCCGGATGGGCGCTCATCTCCAGCGCCTGCCGGAGCAGGCTTTCAGCCTCTACAGGTCGGCCGCGGAAACTCGCGGCAACGGCGCGACCGGCCATCGCCCGGGCCTCGCCATGCGGATGATCCGCGCGCCTGTAAGCATCCTGCGCTGCCGCATACGCGGGGTCGGCCTCCTCCAGCGACCCCTGCCGCGACAGGGCAGTCCCCAGCGTATAAGCACTTGCCCCCTCCTCCGCCGCGTCCCCACAGGCTCGCGCCAACTCCAGCGCCCGCTCGGCATCGGCGCGCGCTGACGCGACATCTCCGCGCCGCATGGACAGCGACG
>JBBIHL010000177.1:0-6556 GCA_037447075.1 Candidatus Eiseniibacteriota bacterium
CCTCGAGGGGGGCGCGACCGCCGGGCCGGCGTGGGCGGAGGTGCGTGGCCGGCTGCAGGGCCTCACGACCTACGCGCCCTGACTGCCCCCTACTGGACCGGGGCGTTGCTCGTGAAGGCGGTCTCGGGCAGCGACGCCGGAGCGGAAACCGCGAAGGAGAGCCGGGTCACGCTGCCGCTGGCGGGATCCTTCCGCGTGCGCGCGGTGGAGAACCAGCACCCGCCCGCCTGCTGCCAGCCCGACCAGTCGTAGCCCGCCGGCGACTCGCCCGAGGCGGGCGGCTTGTCGCCCTGCAGCACCATCTCCCAGCGGTCGATCCGGTGGGTGGCGCGGTTGACGAACAGCCAGTAGTGGTCGCCGGGAGTGAGCCCCACCTGGTCGAAGGCGAGGGAGAGCTTGTCCCAGGCCTGGTCGCCTTCCTTGCGCTCCCCGTCCAGGGCGAGGATCACGCCGGGGTCCTTGAGCTTGAAGGGCATCGCCACCCAGTAGAGGTCGTTCACCCACAGGGCGTAGGCACGTTC
The DNA here is from genome assembly GCA_037447075.1 of Candidatus Eiseniibacteriota bacterium. Lineage (GTDB taxonomy): Bacteria > Eisenbacteria > RBG-16-71-46 > RBG-16-71-46 > RBG-16-71-46 > JBBIHL01. The sequence continues at coordinate 522 of JBBIHL010000177.1, forward strand.
GGTGAGCTTCTTCAGCGAGTCGCCCTCGATCGGGTTGCCGCCCATCCAGGCCCGGCCTTCCCTGGTGTTCAGGTTGTCCATGAGGCAGAAGGGCAGGCCCGCGCGGGTGGTGCCGTCCACCCGGTGCCATCCCGTCCGCTTGTCCCAGCAGTGCCGGCGCGAGGAGCGCAGGGTGTCGTTCAGGTAGACCTCGAAGGTCCACGACAGGTAGCGCAGGTCGTTCCACGCCTTCTCGCCGCCCAGGGCGGCGATGACCTGGTCGGCCAGGGCCACGGCCTTGGGGTCGGAGCGCGACGGATCGAAGCGGTCGGCCGCGAGGGCGCGGGGCGCGGCCAGGGATGCGACGGCCAGGAGGGCGCAGGCGGCAGGGAAACGGAGCGAGCGCATGGGAGGCTCTCCTTCTTGGCGTCGGCCCGCGCTCAATGCGAGCCCGGACGCTTGAGGTCGAACTCCTTGGAGCAGTTGAAGCACTTCCAGTGGTAGGTGGCCTGGCCGTCGGGCCACGCCACGTAGTCGTTCCGGCCGCAGCCCGGACACGAGATGCGCACGCGCCGGGCGGCCTGTGGCTTGGTCGAGGCCTTGCTGGGGATCGTCATGGTTCTTCCGGGGTGGGAGGCGTGCGCGGTGGCGCGCTGCCCCGGGAGACTAGCGGCTTTGGCGGTCCCGCGCCAGGCTCGGCACCTCGAGCCGCCGCGCCCCGCAGCAGCTCCGGCAGGAGCGTGGCGAAGGCCGAGCGCGGCAGGACCCGGTCGCACCCCGCCTCCAGGGCGCGCCGGCGCAGCTCGACGTCCACGTGCGGGTAGGTCGCCACCACCGGGATCGAGCGGGTGCGGGCGTCGGCCTTGAGTTCCTTCACCGCCTCCAGCGCGGCCCCGTCCGGCTCCAGAGCCACGAGGATCAGGTGCACCCCCAGCGCGGCGGCCCGCTCCGCCGCGCCCGGCCCGGGGGGCCGGACCTCGACCTCCGCTCCCACCTGGCGCGCCGTCTCGCGGATGCGGGTGGCCAGGAGGAGCTCCCCGGTGAGGGCGAGGACCCGGCGGAGGTCGGGGCCGTGGCTGGCGGTGCCCACGGCCCGGATGTTAGCAAGAAGTCAGGCACCCTTGACAGAATGCGCTTCCGGCCTAACCTGATAGCAGAGCGGGGCCGGGGAACTCGGCAGCGTCGCTACCGAGCGGGGTTCGTGCACCAAAGTTTTGGACCGCCTCCCCCGTAGGCGAACCCGGACGCGGCATTACCGGCTCCCTGCTGCGGCTGCGCACCGTCAGGCAAGGGGCGCAGGCCGCAGATGAAGCGCCGGCGGCTGGTACGGCCGCCGGCGCTTTTGGCCGGTGGAGCGGGCAAAAGCGAAGCCCCCGACCGTTGCGGGTCGGGGGCTTTCGCGCGCCAGGCGATCAGCGATACAGGCTCTTGATGCGGCCCCAGGTCGAGGGCCTGGCCTCGGTGGTCGGGCAGTCCCACTTGCCGTTGGGGTGCGCGCTGTAGCCCGCGATCCCCGGAGCGGGGTCCCAGCTTCCGCCGAAGTTGCCCCCGCAGGCCTGCACGGTGCTGTAGAGCGTGCCGCCGGTGAAGGCGTAGGTCGAGCTGAAATCGCCCGACCGGTTGCCGTTGTTGTAGATCGTCACCTTGGTCTGGAATCTCGCGATCGTGCCCTCCAGGATCAGCGTGCCGTCGGTGAACGCGTCCGGCACCACCCCCGCCACCGGCGGGTTGGCCGGGAGCGCGCAGTTGGCCGGGATGTTCGGGGTGAGGTCCTCGTAGATGCGGAACTGCACCGTCCCCACGCTGTTGTAGCGCGTCTGGTAGATCGTGCGGTCGGCCAGGACGGTCGTCGTGGTGCCCTGCGAGCTCAACCCGAACACGTCGAACGTGTACTCCTTGGTGGGGTCGAGGGCGTTCAGGGCGAGCGGCGGGCAGAACTGGCTCACCTGCCCCACGAACTCCAGCAGGCTTCCCGCCTGTGAGATGTACGGCGCGTAGTTCGTCTCCCACGCGTACGCGCAGGGGTCGAACTTGACAAGCTGACCCGAGCAGACCTGAGCCGAGGACGGTGCGGCGGCGGCCACCACGGCGAACAGCGCCAGGATCGCCGCCACTCCACGTGTGCGCTTCATCGGATGTCCTCCTTAGCGGCTTTGTCGCGCCGCCCGGCGGGCTGCCGGGCGGCGCGCGCGAGTCCTAGCGATACAGCTTCTTGATGGACCCCCAGGACTTGACGGTCGTGGGAGTGGTATCGGGAATCCGGCACTCGCCGGAGGTCTGGTTGGCGTAACCCTGGGGGATGGTCGGATTGGGGAAGCCGAGCTGCCCCGTCAGGTTCCACCCTTGCCGCTGGTCGAAGGGAATGAAGACGAGCATCGCTCCTTCGAAGAAGTTCAGGTTGGCGGTCCACGAGCCGTCGGTCGTGCCGTCGCTGGCGTCCGTGTCGTAGGTCAGGCTGAAGTTGTCCAGGTCCCCGGCCAGCAGCTCGACGCCGTCAATGAACGTGGACGGGGCCGTGGCGTTGGGCGGGTTGACGCCATAGAGGGCGTTCGACGCTCCCCCCACCTTGGGGTCCTGGTAGAACCGCACGTGGCCGGCCGAGCAGTTGACCACGATGAACGGGTCGATGAAGTCGCGGAACGTGACCACGAGGTCGCCGGAGTTGCCGGCGTCCCCCACGTTGACCGTGTTCTCGTCGTTGACGAAGTCGAGCGGGAGGTAGGCGGGATTGGCGGAGGTGATGAAGCCCACCATGCGATAGCCCTCGCCGAGCGCCAGATAGCCCGTGGAGAGCGGCCCGCCGACCGGGTTCGGATCCTCGTAGTCGAAGCCGTTGTATCCGAGCAGGAAGAGATCGGCAGCCCGCGCGCTGGTGGGCAGGGCAGCCAGGCATGCAAGCACCACGAGCCAAGCCGTAGCCTTACGCTTCATCGGACTCCTCCTCGGGGGACTGGGGTGTCGTGGTCGTGAGAGTGGAGGTGCGCCGATCCTGCGACGCCGCTCTTCTCCTCAAGCAAAGATGCAGACACCGGCGCCGTTCGCCGCGGGGGGCGGCGGCGGCCATGGCATCCCTGCACCGTGAAGTCCGGCGCGAGGGGCCGCGAACGCGACAGGCTGGAGACTCGTCCTGTGCGCGCGCATTCTAGGCGCGTGTCGAGGAACGGTCAAGCAAAGAAAGTCGGGTTTGGGCGGGCTAAATGCTTTTTTTTGTGCGTCCTAGCTCCACGGCGCCCCGGTCCGGCCCTGTTCATTTGGGCAGCGGTCCCGCGGCCCGCTCGAAGCACCCCGACAACTCGCTCTCGCCGCGCGGGTTGGGGCAAGGCGGCCGGGCGAGTCGCCGGGCCACATGCCGGTTGCCGGCACCGGCGCGGGAGCCCTAAGCTGTCGGCGGCGAAGCGCGCGTGTTCGTTGCGCCGCCTCATGCCCCGGGGCGGATGGGCCCCCGCATCCATCGTGGAGGTCTGGATGGCTTTCCGGCATCGTATCCTGCTCTCCGGTTGCGCCCTCGCGCTGGCCGCCGCCTCGCCGCTGCGAGCCGAACCGCTCGCGGTGCTGGCGGCGGTGAAGGGGAAGGTCGAGGTGAAGTCCACCCGCGGCGCTCCCGCGGTGCGCGCCGCCTTCGGGCAGCCGCTCGAGCGCGGCGACCGGATCGTGGTCGGCGCCGGCGGCTCGGCCACCTTGTTCTTCAACGACGGCAACGTGGTGGAGCTGGGCGAGAAGAGCACCGTCACGGTGGGCGGGCGCATCTCCTCGCGCGCCCAGCCCGGGGCCGTGGCCGGGCTGCCCGGCGAGGTGTTCGCCGAGGTCGCGCGCTTCGTCACCTCGGGCTCGCGCCAGACCGGCCTCATGGCCCAGTCGCCGCTGCGCGGGGAGCGGGAGCAGAGCGCGCTCATCCTCGCGCCGCGCCAGACCGACCTGCTCGACGACCGCCCGGCGTTCGCCTGGCGCAGGCTGGAAGGGGCGGCGCGCTACCGGGTATCGCTCTTCGCCGAGGGCGGCGCGCTGTGGAGCCGCGAGGCGACGGGGCTTTCGCTCGACTATCCCGCCGATGCCGCGCCGCTGCCGCGCGACGCCGACTACCTGCTCGAGGTCGAGGCGCTCTCCGACCGGGGCTCGCTGCGAAAGGAGTCCAGCGGCTTCCACGTGCTGAGCGCGGCGCAGGCCGCCGCCGTGCGCGCCAACCTGGCGAAGATCCGCGAAAGCGCCGGCGGCGAGCGAAGCCCGGCCGCCTGCTACCTGTCCGGCTCCTACTTGAGCGGACGCGGTCTCTTCCAGGACGCGCTGCAGGAGTTCGTCGCGCTGCGGGAGCTGCATCCCGACTCGCCGGCCCCGCACGAGGCGCTGGGCAAGGTCTACCGCGAGGTGGGCCTGACCGAGCTCGCCGCCGCGGAGTTCCAGCGGGCGCTGGAGCTCACGCGCCAGCCGTAGCCCGCCGCGACCGGCGGCGGTCCACCTCCCGCCCATTGCGGGCCACGTCGCCCTATGGAGAACACCCGCATCTCCCATTACCAGGTGGGACGCCTGCTCGGGCGCGGCGGCATGGGCGAGGTCTACGAGGCCGAAGACCTCACCCTCAAGCGCCGGGTGGCCCTCAAGTTCCTGGCCCCCGAGCTGACCGCCGACGCCGAGAGCCTGCGCCGCTTCGAGCGCGAGGCGCTGGCGGCCGCGGCTCTCAACCACCCGCACATCGCCACCATCCACGCCTTCGAGCGCGAGGGCCGCCGGCCCTTCATCGCCATGGAGCTCGTGGCCGGCGAATCCCTGCGCGAGCGCATCCGGCGAGGGCCGCTCGCCGTGGCCGAGGCGCTCGCGGTGGCGCGCGCCGTGGCCTCCGCGCTGGCGCTGGCCCACGCGCGCGGGATCGTGCACCGCGACGTCAAGCCGGAGAACCTGATGTTCGACGAGCACGGCGCGATCAAGGTGACGGACTTCGGCCTGGCCCACGCCGCCCAGGCCTCGCGCATCACCTTGACCGGCTCGACGCTGGGGACCGCGGCCTACATGGCGCCCGAATCCATCCAGGGCCGGGTGGACCGGGCGGCGGACGTCTTCGCCCTGGGCGTGGTGCTCCACGAGATGCTGGCCGGCGAGCTGCCCTTCGCGGGGGAGGGCCAGCTGGGACTGCTCTACAGCATCGCCAACGAGGCGCCGCGACCGCTGCGCGCGGCCAGGCCCGAGGCGGGCGAAGGCGTCGAGGCGCTGGTGCGTCGCATGCTGGAGAAGGACCCCGCCGCGCGCCCCGATGCCGCGGCCGTGGTGGACGAGCTCGATGCCCTGGTCGGCCGCACGCCGCGGCGGGCGGAGAGCGTCACCGAGGAGCTGGTCGCCCAGCCGGTCCCGCGACCCGAGGGGACCCAGCTGGTTCAGGCTCCGGCACCGGGGCCCGCAGGGCGTCGGCCGTGGCTCCTGGCACTGGTCGCGATCCTCGGGCTGGCGGCGTGGGCGGTGGTGGCGGTCCGCGAGTCGCGGCCCGACCGCCAGGCGGTGCTGCTCAACAATCGCGGCATGGAGGCGCTGGGTCGCGGCCGCTACCAGGAAGCCACGGAGCTCTTCCAGGCCGCGATCCGGCGCGACCGGGACCTGGGGCCGCCGGTCGTCAACCTGGGGATGGTCCACCGGCTCCAGGGGCAGGACGCCGTCGCCGAGTCGCTCTTCTTGACGGCGCTCGATCGGTTTCCGCGCCGCCCCGAGGTGCTTGCCCGCGCCTATCACGAGCTGGCCGAGCTGGACATGCGCGCCGGGACCTGGCGAAGCGCGGTCGAGAACCTGGAGCGCAGCTTCGGCCTGGACTCCTCCGCGGCCAGCGCCTACAACGAGCTGGGCTACGCGCTGGTCATGGACAAGCGCCCCCAGCAGGCCCGGGCCCTGCTCGAGCGCGGCATCGCGCGCTTCCCCGGCGAGGCCTACCTCTACAAGAACGCGGGCCTGGCCGCGCTGCACCTGGGCGACGTGGCGGCCGCGGTGCGCTACCTGAACCGCGCCGTGGCGCTGGATTCCGCGCTGGCGCAGGCCCGGGCGCTGCTCGCGCGGGCGCTGGAGCGCGCGGGCGACGCCGC
>JBBIHL010000178.1:0-6553 GCA_037447075.1 Candidatus Eiseniibacteriota bacterium
CGCCGGCGCGGGCGCGGGCGGGCGTGCCGCCCCGCCGCCCCGCCTCCACTTGGCCGCGGGCTATGACTTCGCCCCGGCGGAGGGCGAGCCGGAGCTGCCGGCCGAGCTCACGGTGGGGCAGGAGGGCGCCGAGGCGCCCGCCGGCACCAGCGGCCTGCGGTCGTACATCGTCCAGTTCGCCTCCCCTCCGGGCGAGCCGCAGCGGGAGGCCATCGCCCGCGCGGGAGGCGCGGTGGTGGGCTATCTGCCCGACCATGCCTACTTGGTCCGCATGTCCGACCGGGCCCGCGGGCGCCTCGACGAGCAGGCGCAGGGGGCCTGGGTGGTGGACTACCAGCCGGCCTACAAGCTGAGCCCGCGCGCCGACCGCGCCTCGCCCGAGGTCGCCTCCTACAAGGCGCTGCTCTTTCCCGACGCCGACGCGCCCGCCGTCCGCGGCCAGCTCCAGGCGCTCGGGGTGGAGGTCGTGGCGGAATCCGACAACGGCGTCAACAAGCTGGTCGCCTTCCGCTCGCCGGGCACGGCGCTCGCCAGCGTGGCCGCGATCCCGGACGTGGCCTGGGTGGAGCCCCGGACGCGGTTCGAGCTCGACAACAACCTGGCCCAGTGGGTGGTGCAGACCAACCAGAGCGAGCTGCGCCGCATCTGGGACATGGGCCTGCGAGGGCAGGGGCAGGTGGTGATGACCTCCGACAGCGGGATCAGCACCGGCCACCAGCAGTTCCGCGACCCGAGCCTCACCATCGCCGGCTTCGGCGACTACCCCACCCACCGCAAGATCATCGCCTACCAGCTGGGCGGAACCAACCCGCTCATCCAGTTCGGGGACCACTCCAGCGTCTCCTACCACGGCACGCACACCGGCTGCACCGTGGCCGGCAGCGACGATCCCACGGCCAACACCTCGCCCTACGACGGCATGGCCAAGGAGGCCAAGCTCTACTTCATGGACCTCTCGGGGCCCTCCATGGGGACCAGCGTGGAACCGTTCCTGGACCTCAACGATCTCTTCCAGCCTTCGTACGTGGGCAATGCCGGCGGCGCGGCACGGCTTTCCTCGAACTCGTGGGGCGGCGGCGCCAACGGCGCCTACACGCTCGACGCCATGAACGCCGACCAGTTCATGTGGAATCACCCCGACTACCTGATCTCGTTCTCCAACGGCAATGTGGGCCTGCCCGGCTCGGTGGGCTCGCCGGCCAGCGCCAAGAACGTGATCAGCTCGGGGGCGGTCCAGAACGGCCTCGACGCCAACCTGATCGCGAGCTTCACCAGCCGGGGCCCGGCGGCCGACGGCCGCCGCAAGCCCACCCTGTGCAGCCCGGGCCAGTCGGTCACCTCGGCGAACGGCGCGGGGGCCAACCTCTACCAGGCGCTCTCCGGCACCTCGATGTCGTGCCCCTCGGGGACCGGCGCGGTCACGCTCATCCGCCAGTACCTGACCGAGGGCTGGTACCCCACCGGGGCGCCGGTCGCGGCCAACGCCTTCACCCCCTCGGCGGCGCTGCTCAAGGCCATGGCGGTGAACTCGGCCGACAACAACGTCTCGGGCTATACCGCGCCCGACGACAACATCGGCTACGGCCGGATCCACGTGGACAACGTGCTCTATTTCCCCGGCGACGCGCGCCGGCTGCTGCTGGTGGACAACACCGCGGGCCTGGCCAACGGCCAGTACATCGAATACCAGGTGAACGTCACCGACGGGAGCGCCCCGCTGGAGGTCACCTTGTGCTGGACCGACTACCCGGGCAACCCGGCCGGCTCGGTGCAGCTGGTGAACGACCTGGACCTCACCGTCTCGCTGGGCGCCACGGTGTTCAAGGGCAACGTCTACTCCGGGGGCGTCTCGGTGACGGGCGGCAGCTACGACGACCGCAACGTGGAGGAGGCGGTGCTGGTCGCGACACCCGGCGCAGGGGTGTGGACGGTGCGGGTCTCGGGCACGTCCGTGCCGCTGGGCCCGCAGCCCTTCGCGCTGTGCGTCACGGGCCGGGTGGGCAACGGGGCCGGCGCTCTGGCCCTGGACCGGGCCGAGTACGGCTCGGCCAGCACCGTTCAGATCCAGGTGATCGACACCAATGCCGGTCCCACCGTGGGCGTGAGCGTGGCGTCGAGCACGGAGGCGACGCCCGACACCGTCACGCTGGCCGGCGCGGGCGGCGTCTACACCGGGACCATCACCTTGACCCCGCTCCCCTCCGGCCCCGGGGACGACACGCTCACCGTGTCCAACGGCGACGTCATCACGGCCAGCTACACGGACGCCTCGCCCGCCGTCACGCTCACCGCCACGGCCCGCGTCAACTTCGACGCCCCGGTGATCAGCAACGTGGCGGCGCAGTCGCAGGGGGGAAGCGGGACCCTGGTCACCTGGACCACCGACCGCAACGCCTCCTCGCGCGTCTACTACGGGCTCACGCCGGCGCTCGAGCTGGGTTTCGCCGAAGTCCCGGGCGCGGCCTTGAACCACCAGGTGCTGCTCACCGGGCTCACGCCGGGGGCCAGCTACTACTACGACGTGGAGTCGGTGGCCCTCTCCGGCAGCTTGAGCCGGGACGACCTGGGGGGCGCGCACCACCGCTTTACGGCCGAGGGGCTGCGCGACATCCTGCTGGTCTACGGCGACCCGGCTTTCGGGCGCGCGTTCGCCTGGGACGACGCCCTGCGGGCGGGCGGCTACGAGGTGGACGTCTGGCGCGGCCCGCTGGCGGAGAACCCGCGCCTCGGGAACCTGACCTCGGGGCTGCGCGCCTACCGGGCGGTGATCTGGCAGCCGGGCTTCGAGCAGTACCCGCCCTTCACGCAGGCGCAGCGCGACAGCCTCACGGCCTATCTGGGCGGCGGCGGCCGGCTGCTGGTGGTGGGGCACGACGTCGCCTGGTCGTTCGGCGATCCGCAGTCGCCGGTCTACAGCGCGGAGACCGCCGCCTGGCTCAATAACACGCTCAAGACCACCTTCATCTTCGACCCCGTGTCGTTCAGCCAGGTGCAGGGCCAGAGCGGCGACCCGATCAGCGGCGGCTACACCGCGGGCATCCCCTACACGCCGATCCGCTCGGGCGGCGCCGGCGACGAGATCGGCCTCCAGCCCAGCTCGGGCGGCACCGGCCAGTTCGTGTGGCGGGACAACTTCACCACGCCGAACAACGTCGGCTTCCGCTGGGAAAGCTCGACCCCCAACGGCGACCCGGCAACCGCCTTCTGGGGCGGGCTCCCCACGCGCCTGGCCACCATGTACTTCGAGTTCACGGCGCTGGCGCCGCCCTTCGGCTCGCCGAGCGCCACGCGCAACGACGTGCTCGACAAGACCCTGGTCTGGCTGCTCGGCCGGGAGCAGCCGCAGGCGGCCATCACCTCCCCCAACGGGGGCGAGACGCTGACCGGCACGAGCACCAGCATCGGCTGGACCGAGAGCGTGGCGCCGGGCCGATCCGTGGCCTCGCGCGTGCTGGAGTACTCCCTCGACGGGGGCGACTCGTGGAGCCAGATCTCGGCCGCGCCCGGGCCGAGCCCCTACCAGTGGGACCTCTCGGGCGTGCCCAACAGCCCCCGGGCGCGCGTGCGCGTGCGGATCACCGACGACGGCACCCCGGCGCTGCGCGACGCCGATGCCAGCGACGCCGACTTCGCGGTGGCGCGCGCCGGCAACGACGCGCAGGGTCCGCTGGTGGTGCCGGGATCCATCCTGGTGAGCCCCAACCCCATCGTGCGGCCCAACGCGGCCACGCTGAACGCCCGGGTGACCGACGCCAATACCGGCGGCGCCAACGTGGTCGCGGCCGAGTGGTCGCTGGGCGACGCGCCAGCCGCGGCGGGCTCGGGCACGGCGCTGGGCGGGGCCTTCGGCACCGCCACCGTGGACGTGAGCGGCACGCTGGACACCAACCCCTTCTTCCCCGGCTCCCGCACGCTCTGGGTGCGCGGTCGCGACGCGGCCGGCAACTGGGGGCCGGCCGCGGCGCTGACCGTGCGGGTGAACGGGCCCGAGCCGGTGGCGGTGGAATCGCTGCCGCCCGCGCCGTTCCTGGCCCCGGGCGCGCCCAACCCCTTCCAGGAGGGCACCACCATCCGCTACGGCCTCCCGGCGCCGGCGGAGGTGGACCTCGCGATCTACGACCTCGGCGGCCGCCTGGTGAAGCGCCTGGTCTCCGGCCTGGTGTCGGCTGGCCCGCACACCTTCGTCTGGGACGGGCGCGACGAGAACGGCGAGCGCGTCAGCTCGGGCGTCTACTACTGCCGCCTGGTGGCGGGCGGGGCGCGCTTCGAGCGGCGGCTGGTGGCGGTGCGGTAAGACCGGACGAGCGGCTCGCGATCGTCGCAAACCGAACGGGACGCGGACATCCCGCCAAACCCACCCGGCGTGTACTGCTCGGGGACGCGGGGCGCACGTCGTTGTGATCCGTCAACTGCCCTGCCTGGCCATGCGAAGGCTCGCGATTCTGGGCCGAAGCGGCTGGGCCGCGGCGCCTCGAGGGCGCCGCGGCCCAAGATGCTGGCAGGGCGAGTCAATCGTCTCGCGCCGCTCCGGTCATCGGACCACGGTTAGCTTCCTCTCCGCCCGGAAGGGGCCGGCCGTGAGGCGGACCAAGTAGACCCCGCGAGCCGCCGGGGCTCCTGCCGCATCCCGCCCGTCCCACTCCATGGCGTGCTGCCCGGCCGCCAGCAGACCGTTGTGGACCGAGCGCACGCGCCGGCCCTGCAGATCATAGACCTCCAGCCTTACCGTCAGCTCCGCCGGCAGGGCAAAGCGGATGGTGCTGCCCTCGGTGAGCGGGTTGGGCCGGGGCGGGAACAGGGTGAAGCGGTCCGGCCGCTCCTGCGGCCTCGGCGCGGCACGAGCCGACTGCGTCCCCCGCACGGGCTCAACCACCCCTTCCACCCACAGGAAGCAGTCGCGGCTCTTGCCCGGGGCAAGCGGCGGCGCTTCGAAGGTGAGGAGGAGCGTGTCGGCGCCGGCCAGGGGTGCCGTCACCCCGTCCGCTCCTTGCAACGCGCCCCGCGCGTCCTCCAGCGTACCCTTCCATGCCGCCTGGAGCGGCGCCCAGAGCCCGGCGGGCTGCTCCAGGCTGCGGGCGAGGTGTCCCACGCCGCGCACGCTGGCCGCGGAGAGGAACTCCAGCCGCACCTCGGTGGCGTCGCCGATCTCGGCTGCCAGCTCGGCGAGCTGTCGGCGCGGGTAGAGGTGAGCCACCGTTCTCCACCCGGCGCCGTCCGGCACCTGGACCCGCATCCCACTTGCCTCGGACGGGCCCGGGGCACCGACCCGCCTCGCCTCCACCACCAGGGGGCCGCCCAGCCCTGCCGCGCCGAGCCGGATCAGGAGCGCCTCCCCCGCGGCCATCGGCAGGGGCTCCGCGCTTGCCGCCGCCACCTGGGCCGTCACATCCGCACCATCCCCCCGCCGCGCCTCCAGTGCCGGAACGAACGAACCGAGCACGACCTGGGTTCCGGTGCATACGGCCCGCTCCGCGGCGCTGTGGTCCACCACCAGCAGGCCCGCCCGGTCGAAGGCGCCCCGCTGGTTGCCGCTCGCCCGCACCCAGGTGGCATAGGACCCGTCCAGCGCCTCCAGCCCCGGCAGCCGCAGTACGTCCCGCACCGGCTCGCCGGCCGGGGCGCCTTCGAAGAGCGAGTTCTCGACCGCCAGCCCGCCGTTCAGCGCGTTGGGCGTCTCGGGATCTCCGGCCAGCAGGGAGCCGCCTCCACCTCCGCCGCCCCCCGAGAACCCGTCGCATAGCGTGGGCGGCCTGGTGGTGGCCGAGGCCTCGATGCTCAATACCGACCAGGCCCCGTTCGTGGACTTGTCGTCCTTGGCCTTGAGACGGAAGTAGTAGCGGGTCGAAGGCTGCAGGCTGACCACCAGGACCGACTCGGAGTTCCCCGGAGCCCCCGGGGTCGGCACCGGCAGCACCGGGGTCGCAAAGGCCCAGTTGGTATCAGTGATGGGGGCGAGCGAGTAGCGGATCTCGTAGGCGGTGGCCGGACCGGTCGCGGCGATCAAGCCGTCATCGGCGGGTGCGGTCCACGACAGCAGCACCCGGCCCTCCATCAAGTCGCACTCCACCGGCTGCGCCACCGCCGTGAGGTTATTCACATAGCCCGGCGCCAGGGTGTCGCAGGCGTCGAAGACCGCACCCCCTTGCACCTGGACCCAGTTGGCCACCGAGGGCACGCCGGTGGGGATCTCGGGGTCCGAGCGCACGATGAACAGCAGGTAGTCGCCCGGCGGGGCATGGTCGGCGCTGGGCGGGGCGGTGACGATCAGGCGAGGGGGGTTCGGGTAGTAGGTGTGGTTCAGCGGCACGTAGCGCTGGGCCTGGTCGAAGCCGTGGGTCGCGGACCCCGGGTGGATCAGGTTCACCTTGACGATGTTGGCCGCGTCGTCGGCGGGATCGGTTCGCAGGGTGAACTGCTGCCCGTACTTGAGCGTGCTGGGGGAGCAGCCATACCGCGGCTGCGAGGCGCGCTGGCCATTCGGCCGGAACAGGTAGGGCGGGCAGTAGATGGCGCCCAGGAGCTGATCGGGATGGTTGTTCGACCCCCCCTGTGA
>JBBIHL010000179.1:0-6532 GCA_037447075.1 Candidatus Eiseniibacteriota bacterium
CCGGCCACCGCGAACCGCGAGCCCGAGTCCCAGGCGCTCCAGGTGCCGCCGTGGGCCGCGTACATGCAGGTGTTGAGTGAATCCTGCAGCACGAACAGGTAGCCCGAGTCCGCCTTGAGCCCGGCGTGGCTCTGCCCCTGGCCGTAGAGGTAGAAGCGCGCGCCCTCGAGCAGCGCGCCGGCGAAGTCGCCGAACTCGCGCCCGTAGAGCTCGAGCACCACGTCCCGCGCGGCCTTGCCGCCCGGCTCGGCCAGGTTGGTGCCCAGGTAGCGCGGGCCGCCCAGGCAGTCGTAGCCCACCAGGTTGCGCCAGCCGAGCCGCACCGCCTCGGAGAGGAAGCGCGACGCCGATTCCAGGGTGAAGGCCTCGCTCCTGAAGCCGGCGAGGTCCACCACCAGCACGTCGCGCGCCGGGTCGGCGGGGCCCGTGAGGTCGTCGCGCGTCTCGTAGGTGACGCGCAGGTGCCGCGCCTTGCCGTGCGCCTCGAACAGGTGCGGCACGTCGTCGAGCAGGCGGTAGATGCCGCCCTCGGCCCCCCCCTGGGGGTCGCGGCCGCCGTCGGTGAGGTACTCCATGCTGGAGAGGGCCTTGCCCCCCAGGTGGGCGAAGACCAGCCGCTTGCGCAGCTCGGTGAGCACGCGCAGCGCCAGCGCGCGCTCGGCCTCGCCGGCCCCGGCCATGTCCGGGAGCGCGCGCTCCACCAGGTAGCGGTAGTCCGGGAAGCTCAGCTCCGCCACCTGCTCCAGCGTGGTCTCGACCAGCTCGTTGGCGGCCGCCGGCATCGGGTCCTCGGGGCCGAACAGCCGCTCGCGGCCCGCGGTCGCCTCGGAGCCCGGCCCGGCCGCCGCGCGCGCCGCCCGCGCCATCATGTCCACGCGCTCGTCCACCAGCCGCTTCCACGCGGCGTCGGCCAGCCGCTCGGCCTCCTCGAGCGGCACCGAGAGGTCCACCTTGGCGCCCGCCCGTTTCACCGGCACCGGCTCGCCGAAGCGGTTGACCAGGCTCACCGCCGAGCGCCCGGGCCGCACGAAGGCCTCCACCACGCCGCCGTGCTCCTCGCGGCCCGGGTTGCCGCCCGGCCGCATGTTGAAGCGCAGGTCGGCCGCGGCGTCGCCCACCACCCCCTGCTTGCGCAGCGCGCGCAGCATGGCGTCGGCGATCTTGGCCTCGCTGCCGTTGGCCACCGCGGTCACCCCGCCGGGCGAGGCGTCGGCGTTCACGACGATCTCGTGGGGCCGCAGGAACTTGATGTCCATGTTCTCGCGGAACCCCACCAGGCGCTCGTCGCCGTCCCGGCGCGACTCGACGATGGTGAACTTGTAGGGCCCGGTGGGCGTGAGCTGCACGTAGTTGGTCATCAGGGTGCGGAGCGTCTCGCGGCGCGGACCGTCCATGGCCTCCAGGTCGAGCGAGGTGATCGGGGAGATGATCTGGCTCGCCTCCTCGGTGGTGAGCCCCAGCACCCGGCGGGTGAAGTCCACCAGGTAGGCGGCGTATTCGGTGTCGGTGAGGGCCTTGCGCTCGTAGATGGAATCCCCGTGGTAGAGCTCGGCGCCCGGACCCATCGAGGGATCCGCGTGGACGTAGCCGTACTCGTTGAGGAACGGCGAGGTGGAGTCCACGCCCACCTGCTCGCCGTTGTGCATGAGCAGCAGGTTGTAGGCCTTGAACGGGTGGGCGCCCGCCGGGTTGCCGCGGCCCTCGGCGTCGATGGCCGGGGAGTTGGTGGGGTAGCGGTGGTGCATGCCCCAGGCGTGGGCGTGGAGCGCGGTGGTCCGGAAGCGGCCCCCGCGCCGGGAGACCTCCACGCCACCCTTGTCGGCCGCGCCGGGGTAGCCCGCCCAGAAGCGGTCGAAGTCGAAGTACTCGGGGATGGTGTGGGTCCAGCCCGACATCTTGACCGCGCCGATGTCCTCGCCCATGGAGACCAGGAAGCCGCGCCGCTTGGCGGCGTACTTGCCCACCGGCGCGCCCGGCTTGCCGTGCGTGCGGTAGTAGCGCGAGTCCAGCAGGTGCGCGAGCGCCGAGAAGTACTCCTCGCGCACGTCGGCCACGAATCCGCCCAGCCGGCCCGCCAGCGCCGCGCCGGCGGCGAGCGAGGTGTCGCGGGCGGCCGCCTCCATGACCGCGGCCTCCGCGCCCCGGTCGAGCGCCAGCAGCAGGTCGGCCTCGGCGAGGTCGGCGTACTTGGTCCGGCGCTGGAGCCAGTGGCCGCTCCCCAGCAGCGCGCGGCCGTAGCGGCGGAGCACCTCGGGCTTCGGCTCCACGAAGAACACGTAGTAGTCGCCGGGATTCTCGCGCAGGCCGGCCCGGCGCCATCCCTCCTCGTCGCCGTAGCGCTCGCGCACCGGCAGCCGGAACTCGCGCAGGCGGGCGTGCACGCCCTCCAGGGTCATCTCCACGCCCTCGGCGTCGAAGAAGCGGCAGCCCTGCAGGTGCCCGAGCATCTCGTGCATGGTGTCCACGCGGTCCGGGCCGATGGTGTTGAAGATCAGGCAGGTCTTCTCGCGCACCGCGGCCGGGGCGAAGCCGGCGAAGTCGATCCCCCCGCCCCGGTTGTTCCCGCCGTTGAACGAGAGGCAGGCGGCCTCCCAGACGGCCTGCACCGTGACCGGTTCGCTCACCGCCAGGGAGCCGACGCGGCAGGAATCGTGGTCGGCCTCGACGCGCGGCGCCGGTTCTTGGTCCGCGGCGGGTCGCGGCGCGTGGGCCGGCAGGCGCAGCAGGTCCACCCGGCCGCGCAGCTTGCGCAGGTCGTCGAGCAGCTCGCCGGGATCCGCCACCCTCCCCTGCGCGTCCAGCGCGCCGCGCTCGCGGTTCAGGGCGTCCACCAGCACGGCCAGCTTCACCAGGTTGAGCGCCGTCCAGTTGCGGAAGCGCTGCCGCATCAGCTTGCGGTCGTTCTGCACGGTGAGCTCGGGCTTGGTCGTGATGCCGCCCCGCGGGCAGTCCAGGTGGCAGTTGCCGCACTGGTTGCAGCCGAAGGCCACGGCCTTGCCGATCGAGGCCTCCACCACGCCGTCCGCGCCCGCGATCAGCACCTTGAGCATGTCGGTCTCGCCGCGCAGCCCGCCCGAGGCGAACAGCCGCGTGCCGCCCTGGGCGCCGAACGGCGCGCCGTTGAGGTCGCGGATCGGGCGCAGCGTGCCGGAGCCGTCCAGGTCCACCTTCTCGTGCACCAGGGCGTGGTGGGTGTGGAGGATGGTGCGGAAGATGTCGGGCCAGCCCACGTGCGAGGAGTCGGCGTGGTAGTTGCCCGAGCCGCCGAGCCCCGAGTCCACCAGCAGGTAGTCCACCACGAAGTTGGACCACATGCCGGCGGCCACGTACTTGGTGTAGTTGGAGCCGGTGATCTTGATGCCGCAGTGGTTGTGGTAGAGCAGCCAGAGCCAGACCTCGGCCGGCATGTCCTCGATCGAGTAGATGTCGTGCTTGGGGTCGGGCGAGAGGGCGTCGGTCCCGATGGGGATGTTGCGCGCCCGGCTCACCGTCGAGGTGACCTTGGCGCCGGCCAGCCGGCCCCCCTTGCCGGGCTTGGCGCCCTGGTTGATCTTGATCTCCACGTCCCGCACGCGGCGCAGGTCCGCGGCGTGGATGCCGAAGTGCCCGCTCGCCGCCTGGAGCGACTCCCACGCCATGTCCTCGTCCTTCTCCAGGCGGATGGGCCCGCCCTCGCCGGACGAGGTGAAGGCCAGCCCGGAGTTGCCCTCGATGCGCGCGATCAGGAAGTCCTCGGAGGCGGCGCCGAGCGAGATGCTGGCGTGGCTCACCGGCCCCTGCCAGACGGGCTCGCGGATGCCCAGGCCCGAGAGGCGGTAGCCGCCCCGCGGGTCCAGCTTCAAGACCACGGCGCCGTCGCGCGAGGCGCGCAGCACCGAGAGCCCCTGGCCGCCGTGATCGCGCGCCCGCAGCTCGAGGCGCCGCACGGGGCCGCCGCCGGGGTCGGCGGCGACCAGCCACAGCGAGCCGCCGTCGCCCAGCTCGGGCAGGCGGTGGCCGTTGCCCTCGCTGCCCAGCGGCACGTCGAAGCCGCCGCGCGCGTCGGCGGTGAAGGAGACCAGCGGCGTGACCCGTCGCGGTCCAGGAGGCGGACTTCGGCGTGCGGCGGCACCGCTCCCGGTCGCAGGAAGCCGCGCGGCACGCCCAGGAAGATGTAGTCGAGCAGGGCGGGGTCGCGCCGCAGGCGCTCCAGCGACCACTCCAGCGACGCGCGCGAGAGCTTCAGCTCGATCCCGTCCAGGGAGAGCGGCCCCAGGTCGCCCTGGACGAGGAAGTCCTCCACGCGCGGCGGCTCGCCCGCGGCCATGCGATAGCACACCTCCAGGAAGTCGGCGGTGAGGCTGCGGTTGGAGTTCATCAGATGCCACGACGCCGTCTGCTGCGCCATGATGCGGGCGGCGTGGGCCAGCGGCAGGTCCGGCACCACGTGGCGCAGCAGCGCGCTCACCCGGTAGCGCTCGCGCACCGCGCGCGGCGGGGGCTCGGCCGCCACCCGGACCGCGTTGAGCTCCCGGTTGAGCGCGGCGAACTCCGGGGTGGCCAGCGCGTCCACCTCCCGCACCCAGTCCTCGGTGAGCGTGATGGCCATGGTGTTGCCCGAGGTCTTCTGGATGTCGTCAATGCCCATGCACGAGAGGAAGTCCAGGATGCTGTGCTGCCAGCAGGTGAGCGTGTTGAGGGCGAGCCGCTCCAGCTCCTCGGGGTCGCGCGAGGCCAGCCCGGCCACGACCGGCGCGGGATCGGCGCCGTGGTAGGCGTCCACCAGCTCGGGGACCAGCGCCAGGGAGGCCACGTGCGTCATGGCGCCGCCGTTGGCCCCGAGCAGCACCGACTCGTAGACCGTGGCCGCCGAGGCCTGGGTGTCGGTGTCGCCGCCGGCGCTCACCAGCTGGACGCGGGCCCGGATCAGGCGCTCCTTGAGGTAGGCGTCCACGCGCGGGATCAGCCGATAGGACTTCTCCGCTCCCGCATGGACGTGGACCATGGCCACGCCGCCGGCCCGGGCCGTCCGCTCCAGCGCCGGCCAGAAGCCCTTCCGGTACGGCAGGTAGACCGAGAAGAGCAGGTCGGGGTTCACGGCGCGCAGGCGGTCGAGCTGCGATTCGAGGGCCTCGCTCCACTCCAGCTCCACGATCCGGGTGCTGCCGAGCAGGGGGCGCAGGACGGCTCCCTCGGCCCCGTCGAGCGGCTCCAGGTGGCGCGCCGAGAGCCGGGGCATGATCCATGCGGCGTGCGGCGCCAGGCGCTCGTGGTGGCGGATGAGCGCGTCCCCTTCCACCACCACCAGCGTGCGGGTGTGCAGATCGGCGTCGGGGTCGGCCCGCTCCACCGCGCGCAGGTAGGCGCGCTCCAGCGTGTGGCCGTCGCCGTGGGGCAGCGGGCCCACGATCATCGGCATGTCAATGCGGAGCGAGCGCAGCCCGGCGAGCCGGGGGCCCTCGGCGGTGCGGAACAGCACCGCCGGCTCCTTGCGCACGATGTCCCAGGCGGTGGAGAACTCCTCGCGCAGGCCGTCGTTGGCGGGGTGGGTGATCGCGGCGTGCGAGAAGTAGGCCCGCCAGAAGCCGTGGTGCCAGGCCGCGCCCAGCGTGAGCGGCTCCTGGCGGAAGCGCTCCTTGGCCAGCTTGTCCAGGTCGAACGAGGTGACCTCGAGCTGGGGGATGTCGCGCGAGACGCGCGAGTAGCGCGAGAGGAACAGCCGCCCGCGCTGCCCGCGCGAGAGCCTCCAGAAGGCCTGCTCGTCGAGGCCGGCACGCTCGAGCAGGAACGAGAGCAGGCGGCGCTTGCGCCCGCGCTGGCGCACCTGGGGGCTCTCGGGATCCACCAGCAGGACCAGCAGGTCCTCCCACTCGGCCAGCCGCCGCGCCAGCTCTTCCGCGGGGGCGTCCCCGCCGGCCAGCTCCGGGGCGAGGCGCTCGAGGCCGACGCTCACGCCGTCTCCTTGCCGGCGAACTCCTGGACCGCCACGAACCAGTCCAGCGTGGGCGCCTCCATCACGCGCAGCGTCTGGCCGCCGTTCAGGTGGTTGGCGGGGCAGACCTCCACGCAGGTGCCGCAGCCGATGCAGCGCGGCTGCTCGGTGGTGATGAGCCGTGGGTCGGCGCCTTCGTATTCCCGGTTGGCGCCGGTCGGGCACACGTCCACGCAGGCCCCGCAGTGGATGCAGGTGGCGGCGGGGCCGGCATCGTCCTCGGCGCGCAGCAGCACGTAGCGCGTCCCCCCGGGCAGCGAGGCCGGGGTGCGCTTGAGGTAGCCGCCGGGGCGCACCCCCAGGAACTGGTTCAGGTAGCGCGGCGAGGCGCGCAGGGCCTCGAGCAGCGCCACGTGCCGCTCGCGGTCGGGCGGCCGCTCCCGGTCCGAGGCGTCCTGCATGACCTGGTAGAGCGGCAGATGCGGGATTCCCGCCTGGCAGACCTCCTCGCAGTTGCCGCAGCGCATGCAGAGGTCGAGCATCGTGGAGCCGGTGGCGCCCAGCGGCTCCTGGGCGTGCAACCCCTCGCCCAGGTGGGTGAGCATCTGCGGGAGCCGGATC
>JBBIHL010000180.1:0-6446 GCA_037447075.1 Candidatus Eiseniibacteriota bacterium
CGATCAGCAGCAGGTTCAGCCGGCCCTTGAGCGGCAAGTACTGGAACCCGTCGTCGAGCACCAGCGTGTCGCAGCCGAAGCGCTTGATCGCGTACGCGCCGGCCTTGACGCGATTCTTTTCCACCAGCACGACCACGCCGGGGAACACGCCCTGGTCGGCGGCCGCCTGCCGCGCTGGCTCACGGTGAAGCTGCCCGGCGCGGGCGACTACGCCGCCACCAGGTCCCTGCTGCGCGAGTCCGGGCTGCACACGGTGTGCGAGGAGGCCCGGTGTCCCAACCTCGCCCACTGCTGGGAGCGCGGCACCGCCACCATCATGATCCTGGGCGACCTCTGCACCCGGCGCTGCGGCTTCTGCGCGGTCCGGAGCGGCCGCCCCCAGGGGATCGTGGACCTGGACGAGCCGCGCCGGGTGGGCGAGGCGGTGGCCCGCATGAACCTGCGCCACACCGTGATCACCTCGGTGGCGCGCGACGACCTGAAGGACGGCGGCAGCACCGTGTTCGCCCAGGTGATCCGCGAGATCCGCGCGCGCTCCTCGACCGTGATCGAGGTGCTGATCCCCGACTTCCGGGGCCGGGCCGAGGATCTGCAGCGCGTGGTCGAGGCCGGCCCCGATGTCATCAACCACAACGTGGAGACCGTGGAGCGGCTCCACCCGGTGGTGCGCCCCTCGGCCCGCTACCACCGCTCGCTGGAGCTGCTGCAGCGGGTGAAGGAGCGCGGCCGGGCCATCAAGACCAAGTCGGGCATCATGCTGGGCCTGGGGGAGCGCGAGGTCGAGGTGGCCGTCACCCTGCGCGACCTGCGCGCCCACGGCTGCGAGCTGCTCACCATCGGCCAGTACCTCCGCCCCTCGCCCGACCATCTCCCGGTGGCCGACTACGTGACGCCGGAGAGGTTCGCCTGGTGGCGCGAGCAGGCGCTCGGCATGGGTTTCGAGAGCGTGGCCAGCGGCCCGCTGGTGCGCTCCTCGTTCCACGCCGACGAGCTGGCGGGGACGGTCCGGGCGGGGGAGGCGAGCAAGCGGGCGTAGGGGCCGGTCGCGCGACGGGACGTGGTGAGGGTCGAGATCCCGCGCGCGGTCCACCCGCGTCGCGCCGACTCACGCCGGGGCCGCGTCCACCTCCGTCCGGCACGTCGAATCCCGCAGCCTCGCCACCAGCCGCCGGGTCTCCTGCCGGTGGCCGAAGCGCGGCGAGAACTCCCCCGCTTCCAGCTCCCACCGCTCGAGGCCGTCCGCCACGAAGGTCGCTGCGGTGCGGCCGATGCGCACGGCAGCCCGCCGCGCCTCCAGCCGCACCTCCGCCTCCGGGTGGAGCACGAAGACCAGCTCCGGCGCCGGCCCCACCACCCGGTCCTCGATGCGCAGCCGGTGGCCCACCAGGGTGACGCGCCGCCAGTGGCGCTCGCCGGTCCACCACTCGCATTCCCAACCCTCGTCGCGCGGCACGAGCCGCGCCCGCTTCCCCCACAGGAAGGGCCCCAGCATCTCGCTCTGGCTGCGCCCGCCGAAGCTCGCGGTGGAGTGATAGGGGGTGGAGCGGAAGCGGTCTCGCGCCGGAGCGTCCTCGTGGTAGGCGTAGGTTCCGGGGTCCACGATCACGGCATCCTCGCCGCGGAAGAGCGTGACGGCCAGCGCGTCGGCATGGCCGTGCGCCGCCAGCGAGCCCAGCCCGAGCGGGCCGTGGTCCCAGGTGGCGAGCAGCCCGCGCTCCCGATACACGGTATAGCCCCCCGCCGGGAACTGATGGCAGCGCTCGGCCGGGCGACCCGGCGCGCCCCTGCTCTCGCCGAACAGGAGCAGCGCGAGCGCGCCGCCGTCCTCGGCGAGCGGGGGCTCGCCCAGCCAGGCCGCCAGGGCGCCGCCCGCCAGGTCGAGGCGGCTGGCGCCCTCGGCCGCGAGCAGCACGCGGCCGTCGTCCTCGTCTCCCACCTGGGGCCAGCGGCCGCCCGGCAGGCGGATGACGCGGGCGAAGTCCAGCGACGCGCGCAGGCGGTCGCGGACCGCGGCGCCGGCCTCACGCCCGGCGCGCTCGGCGGCCACGAACCCGCACAGGAGCAGCTCCCACACGAACGGCAGGTAGCCGAAGGCCTGCTCGGCCGGGACGCCGTCGGGATGGATCTGGCACAGCGTCTCGCGCTCCAGGCCCGCCAGCCCCTCCTCCAGCAGGCGGCCGCCGCCGCGCAGGGCGGGGAACGCCGCGCCCGTCACCGTCATGGCCGCGTACTCGGCGATGAGGTGGTTGTTCGCGCTGGAGCCCAGGCTCAAGTGATCGCGGCAGTGGAGCGCCTGCTGGGCCACGAGCCCCAGGCAGGGAGCCAGCTTCAAGTCCGCGGCACGATCACCCAGCAGCGCGAGCGCCCAGCTCACCGTGAGCGTGCGCACCGCCATCTCGATGCCGCTGGTGTGATGGATGCCGTGGCCTAGCGGATTGCGGGCGTTCCAATCGTCCAGCCACCGCGCGGCGAGGGCCGCGCCGGCGCCGTCCCCGGTGAGCCGATAGGCCAGGGCCAGCGTGGGCAGCAGGGTGAGGCGGCCCAGCTCCCAGGCGTACTTGGCCCCTCCGGCCGGCCCCGCGCGCCGATAGTCCAGGCGGGCGGCCGGCTGGTCGGGCCACTCCGCGCCGGTGAGCGGATTGCGGCGCCAGGCGGGCGGGTCGTCCAGGACCACGCCGTGGCCGAACAGCTCCCACCGTCCCGCGCGCAACCCGGCGGCGGCCCGGAGCGTGGGGGCGAATGCGGAGGGGTCGGGCGTCTCGGGCAGCCGGACCAGCAGCCCGAGCCGGCTCCCCCGCAGCGCCTCCCCGGGCGGGCAGGCGAAGAGGCGGCGGAACGCCTCCTCCGGCGGCCACGACGCGTAGGCCGGCGGCCACAGCCGCTCGCGCAGGCTCCGCCGGGCGCGCCGCCACACCTCGGCGGCCGGCATGGCCCCCAGGCGGCGCAGCCTCCAGGCGGTCTCGCTCATCGGCCCCGGCGGAATCCGCCGCCTCACGCCCCGGCGAGCGTCTCGCGCACCGCCCGGGCGATCCGGGCGCAGACCCGGTCGGGATGGAACGCCTGGACGTCCTGGCGGAGCTGGGCCGCCATCCGCCGGCGCGCCTCGTGATCCCGGGCCATGCGGGTGACAGCCGCCACGATCTGGTCGGTCTGGCCGGGCTCCACCAGCAGGCCGTTGCGCTCGTTCACCACCAGGTCTGGTATCGAGCCCACCGGCGTGGTGATGACGGGCATCTCGAAGGCGCCGGCCTCGAAGAAGGCCACCGGCAGCCCCTCGGTGTAGCTCGGCATCACGAACACGTCGCCCTCGCGGAAGCGCTGGTAGAGATCTTCACCGAGCAGCGGCCCGGTGAACTCGGCCACGTCGTCCACCCCGAGCCAGTCGCGCATCTGCAAGGCCTGCTCCCATTCCCCTTCCCGCTCCGCCGGGCCCACGAACACCATGCGGAACGGCACGCCCGCGTCCTTCAGGCGCCGCAGCGCCGGCAGCAGGTCGAAGACCCCCTTGCGCCGGCCCACCTGCCCGACGAACAGGCCCACCACCGCGCCGTCGCGCTTGTGGGGGCGCTGCCACCCGGACGCGCGCTCGAACACCTCGCGGCGAAGGGTGGACGGGACGATCTCCACCGGGCAGCGCGCGCCGTAGGCGAGGAGCAGCCGCCTCCAGCGCTCGCCCAGCACCAGCAGCCGGTCGAACTGGGCGAGCCCCCGCCGCGCGATGCGCGCGGAGAGCCCGCGCCGCTCCAGGACCAGGTGGAAGTCGCTGCCGTGGACGTGGCCCACCAGGCGGGCGCCGGAGCGCCGGGTGATCCACGCCAGCGCCATGTCGCGCAGGAAACCCGACCAGGTTCCCGCGACCGGCAGATAGACGACGTCCGGCCGCTGGCGCCGTGCCGCGGTCCGGGCCCGCGCGAGGTGGCGCGCCGCCCAGGCGAAGTTGCCCGGGTCGAACTTCCCCTGCGTCTGCTTGGGGCGTCCCTTGGTGGTGTCGCAATGGGCGACCTCGAATTCGCCGAACGCCGCGGACTCGAGGATGGCCTGGGTCACGGTCTCCACTCCTCCGATGGGAGGCGGCAGGGGCCCGAGGATGAGCAGACGCGGGCGGCGCGCAGGGTGCGTGTCGCGCTGGCGCGTCGCTGGACGGTTCTGCGGCTCGGGATTGACCATGGGGCTCACGGGCGGTCGCCGGATATCGGACTCTCCGCTCGCGCCGGAGAATAGCCTATGCCATGCCGGTTCCGGCAACGCGCGAACTTTCCACCGGCCGGGCTGGGGCGCCCCCGCAGCGCGTTGGCGCGCACCGGATTCAGCGACCGGCGCAGGTCTCGCGCGGCCGCGGGCCATCCCGCTGGCCGCCGCGCTGGCAAGCTCCTTGCCCAGCGGATGGCCGGGTCGGCCGGCTCGAAGGTCTCGCCCCTCGGAGACCGGCCGCCGAGCCGACCCGGCTCCCCACTTCCCGCCCACCGAGCGGGCGGACTCCTCCGTATGCGAGGCCCGGAGGCCCCACCCCTGGGCGTCGGGTTTGACATCGAAGCCGCGTCGGGGCTAGACTTTACGCTGCTTTCCGCTGCCTCCCGGCATCGCGGCCGCTCTCAGGAGTTCGTGTTGGTTTCCTCCCCCGCGCCCAGCGTCCCAACTCCCTCGCCCATCGCCGATACGCCCCGCGCCGAGCCGCTGTTCTTCACCGTCGGCGGGAAGCCCGTCTACGCCGTCTACCACCCGGCGCGGCCCGGCCGCGAGCGGGCCCCGGTGGTGGTGCACTGCCACACCCTGGGCGTCGAGCACCTCACCAGCTACCGGGCGGAGGTGCTCGGCGCCCGCGCCGCCGCCGCCGCCGGCTGCCCGGCGCTCCGCTACCATGCGCGCGGCCACGGGGACTCGGCCGGCGACTTCGCCCGCGTCACGCTCCAAAGCCTGGTCGAGGACGCGCGCGCGGCGGCCGACCACGCCCGGCGCCTTTCGGGCGCGGCGCGGGTGATCTGGGTGGGCGTGCGCTTCGGCGCGCTGGTCGCGGCGGAGGCTCTGCGGGGCCGCCCGGACGGGGCGGCGCTCGCGTTGTGGGAGCCGGTGCACGAGCCGGCGGGCTACTTCCGCGCCATGCTGCGGAACCTGCTCTTCTCCCAGGTGGTGAAAGGCGAGCGGCCCACCGCCAGCGTGGACGGGCTCATGCGGGAGCTCGAGTCCGACGGCGCGGTGGCGGTGCACGGCTACTACCTCCACCGCGAGCTGGTCCGCAGCAGCCACGATGCGAGCCTGGCGCGCGCGCTGGAGGGCTGGCGCGGCCCCACCTTCCTGGCCCAGGTGCAGCCGCGGGCCTCGCTGGCCCCCGCCCACGGGGCGCTGGCGCAGGCGCTGGAGAAGCGCGGCGCCCGCGTCACCGTGGCCCGGGTGAACGAGGAGCCCGGCTGGCATTTCCTCTCCAATCCCGCCTGGGAGGGAGCGGAGCTGGTGGCGCGCCACGCGGAGTGGATCCATGCCCTGGCGTGAGAGCCCGCAGGAGCTCGAGCGCGCCCGCGCGGAACGCCCGGTGGTGATCCCCACCCCGCTCGGGGCGCTCTACGGCATCTACACGCCGCCCGACCCCGCGGCACCCGCGGCGGGCCTCACCACCATCCACTTCACGCGCCCGCGATCCCACCGCAACCGCATGTGGGTGGAGGGTGCCCGGCGGCTGGCCTCGCGCGGCTTCGCCTGCTTCCGCTTCGACTACCACGGCACCGGCGACAGCGAGGGCGAGAGCGGCTTCCTCGACCCCAACCAGCCCTACCAGGAGGACGCGCTGGCGGCGATGCGGCACCTGCGCGAGCATCTGGGTGCCCGGCGCTTCGTCCTGACCGGGTCGTGCTTCGACGCCCGCACCGCCCTCTCGACCCTGGGGGAGGAAGGGCATGCGGTGGAGGGCCTGGTGTTCATCGCCGCGCCCGTCATGGAACTCTCCACCATGGTCAAGGTGGATGCCGACCACCGCAGCTGGAGGCACGTCCGCCTGGCGATGCTCAAGCCCGAGAACTGGCGGGCCATGATGCGGACCGATCGCTGGCGCTACGTGGGGACCTTGCTGGGCCGCATGGTGCGCCGGTCGGTGGCGGGTGTACAGCAGGACCACCCGCTGTCGCCGGCGTTCCTCGAGCACTTCCGGGCCCTCACCCGCTCCGGCGCCCGCGCGCTCTTCCTCTACGGCGAGGACGACGCCGAGTACCAGTCGTTCCGCGTGGCGGAACGCACCCTCTTCCCCGCGCTGCCCTCCGAGATCCGCGCCCGCTACGAGGTGGTGGTGTGGCCGGGCGTGGTGCACGGGGGCTTCCTCGACATGACCCGCCAGCGCGAGATCTTCCGGAAGGCGCTGGCCTGGGTCGAGGCGCTCCACCCGCAGGCCGCCGCCCTTCCGCCCCTCCCGGCCCCGGTGGTCCCGCGCGCCGGCTCCGCGGCCGGCGCCGTGCCCCCCC
>JBBIHL010000181.1:0-6443 GCA_037447075.1 Candidatus Eiseniibacteriota bacterium
CCCGGCGAGGCCGGGTCCAGCGGCAGCCGGACCGCATGGGGCTCGAAGGCGCGCCAGGCCGTGCGGTGCAGGGCTCGGGTGCGCGGGTCGGCGGCGGCGCCGCTCACCACCACCTCGCGCGGCCCGGCCAGCCAGCTCTCCACCACGCACAGCAGGTAGTGGCAGGCCGACGGGGCGCGTTCCACCAAGGCGGCCTGGGCGGCCAGGACCCGCCGGGCCCGCTCCTCCAGCTCGGGGCGTCCGGTGAGCCGCCCGAGCCGCAGCAGCAGGTGGGCCGCCGCGGAGTTGCCGGCCGGGGTCGCTCCGTCCTCCCCGCCGCGCGTCCGGGCGATCGGGGTGGCATGCGCGGGGTCGCTGTAGAGGTACGCGCCGGAATCCGGATCGCGGAAGCGCCCCTCGATCTCGTCGGCCAGCTCCAGGGCCGCCTCCAGCCAGCGCGCCTCGCCGGTCGCTTCCACCAGGTCGAGCAGGCCCAGCCCCAGGTGGGTGCAGTCGTCCAGGAAGGCGGGCAAGTCGGCGCGGCCCAGCCGATAGGAGTGGAGCAGGCGTCCCGCCGGGCGCAGCCTCCCGAGCAGGAAGTCGGCGGCGTCGCGCGCCGCCTCGACATAGCCCTCCTCGCCGAACGCGGCCCCGGCCCGTGCCAGCGCGGAGAGCGCGAGCCCGTTCCAGGAGGCCACGACCTTGTCGTCCCGGCCGGGCGGCACGCGCCGCGCCCGCGCCGCCAGCAGGGTGGCCCGCTGCCGGTCCACGCCGGCGCGGGTCTCCTCCCGACGAGGATCGGCCAGCCGATGCGCCTCCTCGGGGTCCAGTCGCAGGACGCTCCGCCCCTCCTCCCAGTTGCCGGCCTCGGTCACCTCGAAGCGCGCGGCGAAGGCGCGACCCTCCTGCGCCCCGAGCGCCTCCTCCACCTCCGCGCGCGTCCAGGCGTAGAAGCGGCCTTCCTGCCCCTCGCTGTCGGCGTCCAGGGCCGAGGCGAAGCCTCCATCCGGGGCGCGCAGCTCCCGCAGCACGAAGCCGCAGGTCTCGCGCGCCACCCGCTCGTAGAGCGGTCGTCCCGTGGCCTGCCACGCCTCCACGTAGGCCAGGACGAGCAGGGCGTTGTCGACGAGCATCTTCTCGAAGTGGGGGATGCGCCACTCGGCATCGGTGGAGTAGCGGGCGAACCCGCCCCCCAGGTGGTCGTGGATTCCGCCCGCCGCCATGTGGTCGAGCGTGGTCTCCACCATGTGGAGCAGCGTGCGATCACCCGTGCGGCGGTGCGCGCGCAGCAGCAGCATGAGCCCCATGGCGGGCGGGAACTTGGGGGCGCCGCCGAAGCCGCCGTGCACGTCGTCGAAGCGCGCGCGCATCGCGCGCACCGCCGCGTCCACCCAGGCCGCCTTCGGATCGGCGGCCTCCTCGGGACTCGCCAGGCGCGCGACCGCCTCGGCCACGCGGCGCGCGGCCTGCTCCAGCTCCCCGCGCTGGCCGCGGTAGACCTCGTCGAGCCGCTCGAGCAGGGTCTTGAGCCCCGGGTGCCCGTGACGGTCCTCCGGGGGGAAGTAGGTGCCGCCGTAGAACGGCCGCAGGTCCGGCGTGAGGAACACCGAGAGCGGCCATCCACCCTGACCGTGCATGAGCTGGACCGCCGTCATGTAGACCTCGTCCAGGTCGGGGCGCTCCTCGCGGTCCACCTTGATCGGGACGAAGCGTTCGTTGAGCAGACGCGCGATCGCCTCGTCCTCGAACGACTCGCGCTCCATGACGTGGCACCAGTGGCACGACGAGTAGCCGATGGAGAGGAAGATCGGCTTGTCCTCCCGCCGGGCCTTGTCCAGCGCCTCGTCGCCCCAGGGATACCAGTCCACGGGGTTGTGGGCGTGCTGCAGGAGGTAGGGGCTGGTGCAGCCCAGGAGCCGGTTCGGCCTGCGCGTGGAGGCGGGAACGGACATGCCCGGACCCTAGCACAGGCGGCGCGACGGCCCGGCACGTCGTCCGCAACGGGTCTGCCCCGTCGCGGGGCTTGACGCCGGGTTCGGGGACGGGGGACGATGTGAGCCAGGCGCCGCTTTCGTCCGGGCAGGGGGTGGGTTGGCCAATCGTGCAGATTGCAGCGACTTGCTCCGCCTCCCGACCTCGGGACGACCCGCCCCGTCGGCCGAGCGCGCAGGCGGATGGGGGCAGCGCCGGCGGTCGCGCCCGTCCCCGGCGCGCCCGGGACCTCGGGCTCCTGTGATTCGAGAGCGGCTGGGGACTCCCTCTCTATGAAGGCTCCGGACTACCGCGACTCCCCGGACGGCGAGCTGGTGCGCCTGGCCCAGCGGGAGCCGGGCAGCGCGACCGGACGCTCGGCCGCGGCCGAGCTGCTCGGGAGGTACCGGGGCCGGGTCTTCGTCTGGTGCCGTCGCTACGTGCGCGACCGCGAGCAAGCCCAGGATCTCGCACAGGACGTGCTGATGAACGCCTACCGTTCGCTGGACGGGTTCGAAGGACGCGCCCCCTTCGGGGCCTGGCTCTTCACCATCACGCGCAACCGCTGCATCCGGGCCATGCGTCCGGTCGCGCTGCTCCGCGACGACGAGGCCGAGCTGGAGGGGATCCCGGACGACGACCCGGGGCCGGAGGTGCGCTTCGAAGATCGCGAGCGCGAGGCGCAGGTGCTCGCGCTCGTGCGACGCCACCTGGAGCCCGTGGAGCAGCAGGCCCTGATGCTCCGCTGCTACGAGCGGCTGCCGGTCGAGGAGATCACGCGGTTCCTGGACATCCGCTCCGCCACCGGCGCGCGCGGGGTCCTGCAGAGCGCGCGGCGCAAGCTGCGGGCGGCGCTCGAGCGCATCCAGAGCGCCGAGGGAGGAGCCTGGTCATGAAGGTCGAGTGCTTCACGGTCGAGGAGCGGGCCGCCGCCGCGTCCCCGGCGGACGACCCCCGGCAGGCCCACCTGAAGAGCTGCCTGCGCTGCCAGGCCTTGCAGTCGGCCTACCAGGCGTTCCTGACACCCGCGCCCGACCTGCTCGACGCGGAAGCGCGCGCGGTCGAGGCCGAGCTCGGGGACTTCCTGCGGCGGGAGATCCTGGCCGAGCCGATGCGACCCGTGGCGCGGCACGAGCGTCGGACCCTTCTCGGCCGCATCGGCCGGGTCCTGGCCGCACCCCCCTTGCGGCCGGCCTGGGCGGCGGCGGTGGGCCTGGTGGTGGTGAGCGCCGTGATCTTCCTGGCCATCCCGCGGCGCGACCAGCCGATCGTGCTGCGCGGCGGCCGGCAACCGGGCTCCACCACCCCGGGGGTCGTCGCCCTCGAGGCTCCGCGACCGGCGCCCGCGGGCGGGGTGGAGCTCCGCTGGCATGCCGTGGAAGGCGCGGACCGCTACACGGTCGCGTTCTTCACCGCGGAGCTCAAGCCGCTCTCGCGGGTCGAGGCCGGCGACACGACGCGGCTCGCGCTCGCGCCCGGGGCGGTCCCCGCGGCTCCCGCGGGCAGCGAGGTCTTCTGGCGCGTGACCGCCTTGCGCAAGGGCGCGGCGCTCGCCGAGTCCCACCTCGAGACCGTGCGGCTGCCCTAGGCTCCGGAGACGCCCGAAGGCGCGGGCCCGTAACCCCGGGCCCGCCTCCCCCGTAGGCTACTCGACGGCTGGCCGGACCCCGCGCTTGACCGGACCGTCCGGCGCCGCCAAACTGCCCGCCCCGGTCTGTGGACATCCTGCAAGGAGGAATCCCCGCCCATGCCCCGCTCTCGTTTCGTTCTCGCCGCGGCCGTGCTCCTCACCGCCTGGCTTCAACCCCATCGGGCTGCGGCGCTGGAGGAGTGCCGCCTGCTGCGCCAGCCGGACATCCAGGGCGACCGCATCGTCTTCGTCTACGCGGGCGATCTGTGGACGGTGGCCCGCGCCGGAGGCGCGGCCGCACGGCTGACCACGCACGAAGGCCTCGAGCGGTTCCCCAAGCTCTCCCCCGACGGGCAGACCGTGGCGTTCACCGCCGAGTACGACGGCAACGTGGACGCCTTCACCGTCCCGGTCGCCGGCGGCGAGCCGGTGCGGCTCACCTGGCATCCGCTGCCCGATCAGGTGGCGGAGTGGTACCCGGACGGCAGGTCCATCCTGCTGCGCTCGCGGCGCGCTTCCGAGATCCAGCGCTACGACAAGTTCTTCCGCGTGCCGGCGGCGGGCGGATTCGAGGAGCCCCTGCCCCTCCCCACCGGCGGTTACGCCAGCTTCTCGCCGGACGGCGACCAGCTCGCGTTCGTTTCCCCCTCCTACGACAATCGCACCTGGAAGCGCTACCGGGGCGGGAACGCGCCCGAGATCTGGATCTACGACTTCAAGAGGAGCCACTCGGAGAAGATCACCGACTGGAACGGGCCCGACGAGTGGCCCATGTGGCACGGCCGCACGGTCTACTACTGCTCGGACCGCGGCGGCAAGACGGCCAACCTCTGGGCCTACGACCTCGACAAGAAGTCCCACCGCCAGGTCACGCGTTTCACCGAGTACGACGTCAAGTGGCCCAGCGTGGGAAGCGACGCCATCGTGTTCGAGAACGGCGGCTACCTCTACGTGATGGACCTGCCGGGCGAGAAGACGGCCAAGCTGCAGGTGCTGGTGCCGGACGACAAGCCGGCCGCGCGCGCCGAGTACCGCAACGTGTCGCGCTGGATCACCGGCTGGGACCTCTCCCCGTCCGCCAAGCGGGCGGTGTTCGCGGCGCGGGGCGACATCTTCACGGTGCCGGCCGAGAAGGGCGACGTGCGCAACCTCACGCAGACGCCGGGGGTGCGCGAACGCGACCCTGCCTGGTCCCCGGACGGCAAGTGGATCGCCTACCTGTCCGACCGGAGCGGGGAGTACGAGATCCACGTGATCGGGAGCGACGGCAAGACCCCCGACCGGCAGGTGACGCGGGGCGGCAGCACGTTCCGATTCGGCCCCAGCTGGTCGCCCGACTCCAAGAAGCTCGCCTTCTCCGACAAGACCATGCGGCTGTGGGTCTGCGACGCCGCCAGCGGAAAGCTCACCCTGGCCGACAAGAGCGAATACGGCGAGATCCACGACTACCAGTGGTCGGGCGACTCGCGCTGGCTCGCCTACTCCAAGCCGGGCCCCAACCTGTTCAGCCGGATCGTGCTCTACTCGCTCGACTCCGGGAAGGCCACCGCGGTCTCGGACGGGATGAACGACGACTTCAACCCCGCCTTCGATCCGGAGGGCAAGTACCTGTTCTTCGTCTCCCGGCGCAAGCTCAACCCGGGCTTCGCGGCCTTCGAGGACAACTTCCAGTACGGGGCGACCGACGCGCTCTACGCGGTGACGCTGCGCGACACGCTCACCTCCCCGGTCGCCCCGCAGAGCGACGAGGAGACCGGCGAGGACAAGGCCGCCGCGGGGGGCGACAAGGCCGACAAGGACAAGGACGACAAGGGTGGAAAGGACGACAAGGCCGCAAAGGGCAAGGAGCCCGTCGAGGCGTGGACGGTGGACCTGGCCGGCATCGGCGGGCGCGTCGCGGCCCTGCCGTTGCCGGCCGGCCGCTACCGCAGCCTGACCGCGTTCAAGGGGAAGCTCATCCTGCTCTCGCTGCCGGAGCCCGGCGCCGCCGACTTCGACGAGGAGGACGAGGACGAGGCCCAGCGCGGCGGCCGCGCCAGCCTCGTGCTCTTCGACTTGGAGAAGCGGGAGAAGAAGACCATCCTTTCCGGAGTCCGGCCCGCCTACGCCACCTCCAAGGACGGCGGCAAGCTGCTCTACCGCTCGGGCGACACCTTCGGGATCGTGGACGCGGCCGAGGGCAAGAAGGTCGGCGACGGCAAGATCAACGCGGGCTCGCTGATGGCCACGGTGGACCCCCGCCAGGAATGGATGCAGATGTTCAGCGAGGCGTGGCGGCTGGAGCGCGACTTCTACTACGACCCCAACATGGGCGGAGTGGACTGGAAGGCGATGGGCGAGCGCTACCGCCAGCTGGTGCCCTACGTCGCGCACCGCACCGACCTGAACTACATCCTGGGCGAGCTGATCGGCGAGCTCGCCACCTCGCACACCTACGTGGGCGGCGGCGACGCGCCGCAGCCGCAACAGGTGGACGTGGGCCTGCTGGGCGCCGACTACGAGCTGGACGCGCGGAGCGGACTCTACCGCTTCGGGCGCATCTTCCGGGGGCGCGACTGGAACTCCCCGGTGGCCGCGCCGCTGGGCGAGCCGGGCGTCGGCGTGCGCGAGGGCGACTACCTGCTCTCGGTGAACGATCGGCCCGTGAAGTCCCCGGAGAACGTGTTCGCGGCCTTCATCGGCACCTCCGGCAAGATCACGCGCATCACGGTGGGATCGGGCCCCGACGATCCCAAGCCGCGCACCTACACCGTCAAGCCGGTGGGGAGCGAGTCCTCGCTGCGCTACACGGCCTGGGTCCAGGCGAATCGCGAGAAGGTGGACAAGGCCAGCGACGGGCGCATCGCCTACGTCCACCTGCGCG
>JBBIHL010000182.1:0-6442 GCA_037447075.1 Candidatus Eiseniibacteriota bacterium
GGGGGGATGACCGCGCTCTACCCCAGCCGCGAGGATCCGGAGCTCAACGAGCGCGCGCTGGCGGTGCTGGAGCAGGACAAGCGGAACGAGGCCAGCTGCTTCATGGACGGCGCCTGGACCGGGCACCCGGACCAGAACCCGATCGCGGTGGCCCAGTTTCCGGTTCCCAACCAGCTCCACCGCCGCCCGCCCGGCGCCGAGCGCTACCCGGACCTGCGCCCGCTGCCGCGCGGCGTGGGGCGGCGCTCGGTGGACGGCACCCGCGCGGCGCTGCGCACGGTGATCCGCTACCGCAACGGCGTGTTGAACGGCAAGGGGGCGAGCCTGCTGGACGGCTACATGGAGGACCTGGCCACGGACCGCATCTACCGCCTGATGCTGGCGCAGCGCATGCGTCACCGCGAGCGGGTCGCCATCATGGACGGCGACGCCCGGCCGGTGCCGCACACGCCCGAGTTCGTGAGCCGCGGATTCGACGACGCGCTGGCGCGGCTCATCGCGGAGCTGCCGCGCGGCAAGGACGCGGGCAGCGCGGAGACGCTGCGCGAGGCGCGGCGGCAGAGCGAGGAGATGATCGCGAAGGGCTGGTTCAACCCGGTGTGAGCCCGGCCGGCGGCGCAAACCCGGCCGCGTCCCATCACGGAGAGCACCTCATGTCGAGGCAGAGAACGAAGGACGAGATCGAGCGCTCCTGGCAGACGGAGCCGCGCTGGAAGGGGATCGTGCGCCACTACGGCGCCGACGACGTGGTGCGGCTGCGCGGGAGCGTGCGCGTCGAGCACACCCTGGCCTCGCTGGGCGCCGAGCGGCTGTGGCACCTGCTCCACCACGAGGCCCCGGTGCGGGCGCTGGGGGCCCTGACCGGGAACCAGGCCGTCGAGCAGGTGGCGGCGGGGCTCAAGAGCGTCTACCTCTCGGGCTGGCAGGTGGCTGCCGACGCCAACACCGCCGGGCAGATGTACCCCGACCAGAGCCTCTACCCGGTGGACAGCGTCCCGGCCGCGGTGCGCCGCATCAACCACGCCCTGCAGCGCGCCGACCAGATCGCCCACCTCGAGGGGCGATCGGGCCAGACCCACTGGTTCGCCCCCATCGTGGCCGACGGCGAGGCCGGCTTCGGAGGGCTGCTCAACGTCTTCGAGCTGATGAAGGCGATGATCGAGGCGGGGGCCGCGGGCGTCCACTTCGAGGACCAGCTGGCCTCGGCCAAGAAGTGCGGGCACATGGGGGGCAAGGTGCTGGTCCCCACCCGGGAGTTCGTGAAGAAGCTCCAGGCCGCCCGGCTGGCCGCCGACGTCCTGGACGTGCCGGCCCTGCTGGTGGCCCGCACCGACGCCAACTCGGCCCACATCCTCACCAACGACATCGACCCCTACGACGCGCCTTTCATCGTGCGCGAGCGCACGCACGAAGGCTTCTGGCGCTATCGGGGCGGGCTCGAGGCCGCCATCGCCCGCGCCGTGGCCTACGCCCCCTACGCCGACATGATCTGGTGCGAGACCTCCGAGCCCGACCTCAACGAGGCCCGCCGCTTCGCCGAGGGCGTGCACGCCCGCTTCCCCGGGAAGCTCCTGGCCTACAACTGCTCGCCCTCCTTCAACTGGTCCCGGCACCTCGACGCCGCCGCGATCGCCGGGTTCCAGAGCGAGCTGGGGGCGATGGGCTACGCGTATCACTTCGTGACGCTGGCGGGGTTCCACTCCCTCAACCTGAGCATGTTCGAGCTGGCCCGCGCCTACCGCGACCAGGGGATGGCGGCCTACGCCCGCCTCCAGGACCACGAGTTCGAGCTGCACAAGAGCCAGGGCTACGAGGCCGTCAAGCACCAGAGCTTCGTGGGCACGGGCTACTTCGACGAGGTGGTGCTGGCGGCGAGCGCCGGCGAGGCCTCCACCGCCGCGCTCAAGGACTCCACCGAGGAGCAGCAGTTCTAGCCGTCGGACGCGCCTACTTCCTCTCCACGCCCTTCTTGATGGCGGCGAGCGTCTGCTGCAGCTCGACCTCCATCTTGGCCGCCGTCGCCTCCATGTCCTTGGTGGCGCTCTCGTCGGTGTACTGCTCCCAGAAGTGGATCTCGGTGCCGGCGCCCCTGGGCACGAGGACGATCTTCGCCTGGCACATGTAGTCGCCCCTGTTGGGCTCGTGCGCCACGCGCAGCTCCTTGTCCTTCACCAGGTAGGTGACGATCGAGCGGCCGCCGTTGCCCCACTCGTCGGTGTAGTCGAGCACGTCGCCCACCCGGGAGATGGTGGCGGCGGCGTTCCGCGCGCTCTTCCACACCGGGCAGTAGGTCGCCAGGTTCCTCCCCTGCACCAGGTAGGCCCAGACCGCCGCCGGGGGCGCCGCCACCTCGGCCACGTGATGAAGGCGCACCACCGGCACCTGCTTGTGCTCCGCGCCGGCCGGCGCCGCGAACAGGGCGAGCTCGAGGGAAAGTGTCGAGCAGCAACCGCGAGCGATCCGGGACATGGCAGGGCTCCTTTCACTGTTGACGACGCGCCGCGAGGGGTGAGGACGCCGGCATCTTACCCCACGGGCTCGGGCGCGCCAGCGCCGAGGCGGGCTCGACGCCGCCGGGTTGACTCGGATTCCTCCAGGCGGCACGCTGCGGCCCGTGAGCCTTCTCTCCAAGGAACAGACCGGAACGGTCCGGGCCGCCCGCACGGTGGACATCCACGGCGACCGCTACGTGGATCTCGCCGTGGCCTTCGAGGGTTCGTCCAGCTCGGAGGCGGTGGGTCGCGTGCCGCTCTCCGAATGCCCGGGCGACCTCCAGCCCGGCGACGCCGTGCGCGTCCGCTTCGTCCTGGGCGTCATGGTGAGCGTGCAGCGGGCATGATCGCCTGGCTGGTCCCGGCGCTGGCACTGGCCGCGGCCTCTCCGGCCGCCGGGGAGGCCGACTCCATCCGACGCGCCATCGAGAAGGACCGGGTGGAGACCCAGGAGTGGCTCCGCAGCGGCGCCACCTCCTATCTGGCCACCGTGCAGCGGCGGGACTTCGGCGAGCTCGGTACCCTGCGGGTCGGGCGAGCGCCCGACAACGAGGTGCGGCTCGACGCCGACTCGATCGCCCCCCACCATCTGGCGGTGACCGTGGCCGGCGACTCGTTCCAGCTACAGGCGCTGGACCCCGAGGCGAGCTTCCGCACGGGCGGAGCCACCGTGCGGAGCGCCAGCGTCGGCCCCTCCAGCCTCCAGGTGGGACGGTTCACTCTCCGGCTCTCCCACCAGCGCTTCCCCGCCATCATCGTCTTCGACCCCCGGAGCCCGCGCCTCCGCGACTACAAGGGGCTGCGCTACTTCCCGGTGGACCTGCGCTACCGCTACCTCCTCCCGCTCACGCCCGCTCCGCGTCCCGACACCGTGGTCATCCTCTCCACCCGCGGCACCCGCCGCCGCGCGCTGCGGGCCGGCTGGTTCGAGTTCGAGGTCCAGGGCCGGCGCTGCCGTCTGGAGGCCACGCGGCTGCTGGAGCCCGGCGTGGGCGAGCACGACCTTGGCGTCTTCTTCCGCGACGTCACCAGCGGGAAGGAGACCTACCCGATGGGCCGCTACCTGGACGCCGTTCGGCTGCCCGACGGCCGCTACCTGCTGGACTTCAACCAGGCCTACAACCCGGCCTGCGCGTTCTCGGTCCACTACAACTGCCCGCTGCCCCCGAAGGGCAACACCCTTCCGGTCGCGATCCGCGCGGGCGAGATGGACGCGCACTACCCGGGGCACTGACGGCCGCCGCGGGCCCCTGCGCGATCCTCCATGCGCCCCCCCGCGCGCGCCCCCGCCACCTTCGGCAAGATCGGGGCGGGACTCTTCCAGCGCCTGATCGCCCCGCGCCTCGGCGCCGCGCGCACCGAGGTGCTGGTCGGGCCGCGCGTGGGCTGCGACTGCGCCATCGTCCGCGTGGCCCCCGGCCGGGTGATGGCCCTCACCACCGATCCCCTCTCCTACCTGCCCGAGCTGGGCCCCGAGCTCTCCGCCTTGCTCTCCTGCCAGCTGCTGGCTTCCGACCTGTGGACGAGCGCCATCGCCCCCGCCTACGCGTCGCTCGACTTCAACCTGCCCCCCCATCTGGGGGAAGCGCCCTTCGAGGCCTACTGGAAGGCGATGGCGGCGGAGTGGGAGCGCATGGGGGTGGCGGTGGTCACCGGCCACACCGGGCGCTTCGAGGGCTGCGACTACACCATCATCGGGGCCGGCACCCTGGCGGGGCTGGGCGAGGAGTCGGGATACCTCACGCCCATGATGGCCGGACCGGGCGACCGCGTGCTGGTCACCAAGGGGTGCGCGGTGGCTGCCGTGGCGGTGGCCGCCCACCTGATCCCGCAGCGCCTGGCGGAGCACCTGGGGGCCGGTGGCGTGGAGCGGGCGCGGGGGTGGCTGCACCGGATGACGGTGGTGCCCGATTGCCGGGCCGTCCTCCGTGCCGGGGTGCGTCATGCAGGAGTCACGGCGCTCCACGACGCCACCGAGGGCGGCGTGCTGGGCGGGCTGGTGGAGCTGGCGCTGGCGTGCGGGCGCACGCTGCGCGCCGAGCGGGCGCCCATCCCGCTGGCCGCCGAGGCGCGGGCGGCGTGCGCCGCGCTCGGGGGCCTGGACCCCTACTGGACCATGTCCGAGGGCACCCTCATCGCCGCGGTCCGCCCGCAGCGCACGCCCGAGGCGCTCGCGGCGCTCGCAGCCGACGGCATCCAGGCCGCCGAGGTGGGCGAGGTGGTGGATGGGCCGCCGGCCCTGGAACTGCGCGAACCCGACGGTCGCATCACCACCTACGCCGCGCCCCTCCCCGACCCCTACTGGGCGGCCTATCAGCGCGCCGTGCGCGAGGGCTGGAGCTAGCGGTCGCGGTGGCCCGCCGCACCCGCCGCCTACTTCCCCAGCAGCTGCTCCACCTCGATGACGGCGTCGGTCTCGTCCCTCCAGATGTGGTAGATCGCGTGATAGAAGACCGGGTGGTTCTTGACCTGCGGCACGATCTTCGAGTAGGCCCTGGCCGCCGCGCTCTCGGTCTTGAGCGCCTCTTCCAGCATCACGCGGGTCTCCTCGGTGTGCACGATGGGCGCCGGGTCGCGCGTGGTGATCGCCTCGCCTCCCAGCGCGGCGATGATGTCGCGCACCTTCTTGGCATGGCCGAGCGACTCGGTGACCTCCTCCTCGAAATGCTCGGCCAGCGTCAGGCTCTCCACTCCCTTCACGTAAGCCGCGTAGTGGGCGTACATCGCCTGGGCACGCAGCTCCCAGGCCAGGGCCTGGTTGAGCGCGCGAACCAGCGGGGCCTGCTTCGGCTGCTTGGCTGGCATGGTCCTTCTCCCGGATGTGGAATGACCGACGGGGTCCGTCGGCGGGCAAGGTAGCACAGGCCCTTCGGCCGCGCGCGGTGGAGGGGCGCTCCCGCCGGTCCCTCCTGCGCGCGGGCGGTCCACGCCGTTGACCGCGGCCTGACCGCCCGCGGATACTCCCACCCCGTGGAGACGCAGCGGGAGCCCCGAGCGGTCGCGCCGGACGCAGGCTCACGTGCGTGGCTTGCCTGGGCGGCGTTCTTCGGCCTCACCGGCGTGATGGCCGGAGCCTTCGGCGCCCACGCGCTGCGCGGCCGCCTGGCCCAGGAAGCGCTCGCCGTCTTCGAGACGGCCGCGCGCTATCAGCTGCTCCATGCCGTGGCCCTGCTCGCTGTGGCCGCGCTCGTCGGGCAAGCCCCGCACCGGTGGCTCCGGCTCGCCGCGCGCAGCCTCACGCTCGGCGTGATCGTCTTCAGCGGCTCGCTCTACGCCCTGGCGCTCACCGGCCAGCGCTGGTGGGGGGCCGTCACTCCCGCGGGCGGCCTGCTGCTGATGCTCGGTTGGCTCGCGCTGCTGGTCGCGGCGTTGAGGCCGGGGCGGTAGGCGGCGGCCGACCGGGACCTACCGGGTTCGCGGCGGGGTGGACACGTCCTTTTGGCGCTACGACCTGTTCGCAACGCAGCCACTGCGGGGCGCTCCGGCTGAACTGCGACGGTGCGGTGGACCCGGCGGACGGAGCCCTGCT
This sequence comes from Candidatus Eiseniibacteriota bacterium, assembly GCA_037447075.1. GTDB lineage: Bacteria > Eisenbacteria > RBG-16-71-46 > RBG-16-71-46 > RBG-16-71-46 > JBBIHL01. The sequence goes on from JBBIHL010000182.1 coordinate 6,022, forward strand.
GCGCTCCTGCTTGTTCAACGTCGCGCGCTGGGCAGCGCCACAACCCGCAGGCTTCTGCCCGTAACCGCCCGGCCGGCGCCTAGCGCCGCCGGCCGGCGCGCCTCGCGGTACGCCGCCCCGGCTGCCTGCGGTATCGCGCCACCACCGTGGTCGTGATCCCGCCCCGCACGTTGAACTTCCCCACCACCGTCATCCAGCGCGGGCGACAGGTGCGCACCAGCTCGTCCAGGATCTGGTTGGTGGCCTGCTCGAAGTAGTGGCCCTCATCGCGGAAGGACCACAGGTAGAGCTTGAGGGACTTGAGCTCCACGCACAGCCGGTCGGGGCCGTAGAGCACCACGATGGTGCCGAAGTCGGGCTGCCCGGTCCTGGGGCAGACGGCCGTGTATTCCGGGCACTCGTGGCGGATGGTGTAGTCGCG
>JBBIHL010000183.1:0-782 GCA_037447075.1 Candidatus Eiseniibacteriota bacterium
CGTCGTCGCCGACGCGACCGCGTCGATGGGCCGGCTGTGGGCGCCGGCGCTCGCCCTGCTGCTGGGCTACGCGTGCGCGCTGTGGTAGCGGCGTGCGCCGGCGATCAGCCGCGCTTCGCGTAGAGGCCCGCCACCCACTCTCCGTAGCCGTTGAAGGGCTGGGTGGGCCGCCGCTCGTTGGTGCCGATCATGCGCTCGGTGGCCTGGGACCAGCGCGGGTGGGGCACCCTGGGGTTCACGTTGGCGAAGAAGTCGTATTCGGCCGGCGCGACATCGTTCCAGAAGGTGCGGGGCCTGCGGTCGGTGAACTCGAAGAGCACGATGCTCTTGATGCTCTTGAACCCGTACTTCCACGGGGTCGCCAGCCGCAGCGGCGCGCCGTGCTGCACGGGCAGGGTGTGGCCGTAGATGCCGCACACCAGGAAGGCCAGCTCGTGGGTGGCCTCGGCCAGCGTCAGCCCCTCGAAGTAGGGCCAGGGATACCACGGCGTGTTCTTCTGCCCCGGCGCCTGGTCCGGGCGCTGGAAGGACACCATGCGCACGAAGCGGGCGGCCGAGGTCGGCTCGGCCCACTTCACCAGCTCGCGCATGGGGAAGCCGGTCCAGGGTACCGCCATCGCCCAGGCCTCGACGCAGCGGTGCCGGTAGAGCCGCTCCTCCACCGGCATGCGCGCGAGCAGCTCGTCCACGTCCATCTCCTTGGGCTTGGTCACCAGGCCGCCGACCTGGATGCGCCAGGGTCGCGCCTGGAACTTGCCGACCAGGTGCTTGACCCGCTCCTT
>JBBIHL010000183.1:810-5238 GCA_037447075.1 Candidatus Eiseniibacteriota bacterium
TGTAGGACGCCGCCACCTTCTCGTCGGTGAGCGGGCGGTCGAGCGTGTAGCGGGGATTCCGGGGCGCGGGGTAGAGGCCCTTCGGGGCGGCATCCCGCCCCCCCGGGGGGTCCGCGCCGGCCGCCGCCCGGCCCGGAGCGACCTCGCGCGCAGCGGCTGCCCCTGCCCCCAGGAGCCCGGGGGCGACGAGGCTCGCGCCCAGCAGCCCGAGCGTCTTCAGGAAGTCGCGACGCTGCCAGTAGTCGGCCTCGGGAGTGACCTCCCGCTCGGGGATCTCCCAGCCGCGTCGAATCCGGATGCTCGCCATGTGGCCTCCCGACTACGCTGCCCCGGCCGGCGGCGCCCGGCCGGGTGTGGCCGAATCCCGTCGCAATCCCCAACGCCGCAGGCCCGGCGCCGGTTCCCGGCATCTCCTCGTGGTTCTTCCCCGCAGCGCGCGGCTGGGATATGCTAGCCGGCAGATCAGCGCCCAGGGAAGGGCTTATCCATAGCCGGCCGGAGCCGGGCCTGCGCCCGTCCCGCCGGAACGACCCGATACCAGGCGGCGACCCGTCGCCGTCTTGGCGGACGCCCGTCCGCCCCCCATATAGAGGTTCCGGCCATGGCAGAGGTCGTGCAGGTCGGCTTGCGCGGCAGCCGCAAGGAGTTCTGCTCCAACCCCCGCAATCTCACCCTGCGCCTGCGCGACCCGGTCATCATCCAGGGCGAGCACGGCGAGGCCCTCGCCACCGTCTTCCTCAAGGGGCCGCTGGTGGACCTCAAGCGACCGGGCAACCCGGACGCCCTGCGCGAGATCCTGCGCAAGGCCACCGAGGAGGACCTGGACATCGAGGATCACAACCGGGTCAAGGAGCAGGACGCCTTCGCCTACTGCCGGGAGCGCATCGCCGCCCGCGAGCTGCGCATGGACCTCTCCGACGTCGAGGTGGCGTTCTCGGGCCACCGCATGACGTTCTACTTCTCCGCCGAGCAGCGGGTGGACTTCCGCGACCTGGTCAAGGACCTGGCGGCGAAGTTCCACACCCGGATCGAGCTGCGCCAGATCGGGGTGCGCGACCAGGCCAAGCGGCTGGACGGCTGCGGCCCGTGCGGCCGCGCCTTCTGCTGCTCCACCTGGCTCAAGGAGTTCCACCCGGTCACCCTCAAGATGGCCAAGGAGCAGCAGCTCTCCCTGAACCCCAGCAAGATCTCGGGTGCCTGCGGGCGCCTGATGTGCTGCCTGGCCTACGAGCTGGCCAAGTACCGGGACAGCGCCGAGCGGCTGCCGCCGGTCGGCTGCCGGTTCCGCACCGGGCAGGGCGTGGTGACCGTGACCCGCACCGAGCTCTACCACGAGGTCGTGTGGGTGCGCGACGACGAGGGCGGCGAGCACCGCATCGCCTACGCCGACCTGCCGCCGGGCCCCTACCACGAGTGCGGCGATTGCCACTGCGGCAAGCGGAAGCGCGCGGGCGAGGCGCGAGCCGAGCAGGCGGCGGGCGCGAGCGCCAGCCCCCAAGCCGCCAAGGGGGACGGCGGCGAGAACGGCGAGGACCACGTGCCGGGCTGGGACGCGCACTAGCAGGCCACCCACCCGGCCCCCCCGGACGCCACGAGAAGCGCGGCGCAGGACGGCGGCATGCGCCGACGCGCGGCGCGCCGAGGTGAACGCGCTGCCGGACGACTTCCGGGGGGTCGGGAGCGCGCGCGATTCGGATTCGGCCGTTGGTGTATCATACCTGCCCTTGACCGCCCCCGGCCCCCTCGCCTGACCGACCATGAACCACCGCCGCTTCTACATCACCACCGCCATTGATTACGTCAACGGCCCGCCCCACCTGGGCCACGCGTACGAGAAGGTGGTGGCCGACGCCATCGCGCGCCACCATCGCCAGCGGGGGCACTCGACCTACTTCCTCACCGGCACCGACGAGCACGGCCAGAAGGTGCTGCGCAGCGCGGTCCAGCAGGGCAAGGAGCCCAAGCGCTTCGTGGACGAGATCGTGGCGCAGTTCCAGGCGGCGTGGAAGGCCCTGCACATCTCCCACGACAAGTTCATCCGCACCACCGACCCGCGCCACGAGCTGGCGGTCCAGGAGCTGTTCCGCCGCCTCAACGACGCCCGCTCGCCCAAGACCGGCCGTCCGGTGCTGTTCCAGGGCGAATACGAGGGGCTCTACTGCGAGGGCTGCGAGGGGTTCAAGCAGGAGAAGGACCTGGTGGGCGGCAAGTGTCCCGAGCACGACGTGCCGCCCAAGCTCATCCGCGAGAGCAACTACTTCTTCCGCCTCTCGGAGTACGACGCCGCCCTGCTCGCGCACATCGAGCGCTTTCCCGACTTCATCCTCCCGGACTACCGCCGCAACGAGGTGCTGAACGTCGTCAAGGACGGGCTGCAGGACATCAGCGTGACGCGGCCCAACCTCTCCTGGGGCATCTCGCTCCCGCCCGAGATCGAGGGCGGCGAGGGCCACACCGCCTACGTGTGGGCCGATGCGCTCCTCAACTACCTCTCCGCCCTCGGTTGGCCCGAGCGCCGCTACGCACTGTGGTGGCTGGCCGAGCAGGACGAGGCCGGCGGACCCGGCGCGGCGCCCAGCAACTACTTCGCCGAGCTGGACGGCCAGGGCAAGCCGGGGGCGGCGTGGGCGGGCACCGTGAGCCCGCTCTACACCAACGCCTTCCACCTGATCGGCAAGGACATCAGCCGCTTCCACTGCGTGCTGTGGCCCGCGCTGCTGCTCGCCGCCGGCGTGCCGCTGCCCCGCCAGATCTACGTGCACGGCTTCATCTCGTTCGCGGGCCAGCGGCTGAGCAAGTCGCTCGGCAACGTGCTCGACCCCGCCGAGCTGGCCAAGAGCTTCGGCGCCGACGCGCTGCGCTTCTTCCTGCTCCACACGGTGCCCACCGGCGGGGACGGAGAGTTCACCATCGAGAAGCTGGTCGAGCACCACAACAGCTACCTGGCCAACGACCTCGGCAACCTCGCGAGCCGCACCGTCACCATGGTGCACAAGTACTTCGAGGGGATCGTCCCGCCGGACTGGTCCCCGGAGCGCCTGAAGGACGCCGAGGCGCGCGCGGCGCTCGCCGATCTCATCGCCGCGGCGAGCGACGCCGCCACGGCGGTGCCGGCGGCATTCGACGAGATCCGCCTGAACGACGGCCTGGCCGCGGCCTGGCGCGTGGTGAGCCGCGCCAACGAGTTCATCGAGCGCGTCAAGCCCTGGGTGCTGGCCAAGGACGAGGTGCGCCGCGGCGAGCTGGCCACCGCGCTCAACGCCCTGCTCGAGACCCTGCGCCTGGTGGCGCGCTGGGCCTGGCCCGCCATGCCGGCCAAGTGCGAGGAGCTGTGGGCCACGCTCTCGCTGCCGGGCAAGCCGGGGGAGCACTCGACCGACGCGGACCTGCCGCACTACCAGACGCCGTTCTACTCGGGGCGCAGGCTGGGTGAGGTGAAGAGCCTGTTCCCGCGCATCGATGCGGCCGCGGTGAGCGGCGCCTAGCCCGCGGGCGTCCGGGCCGCTTCGCGGCGCCCGTGACGCTCCCCCGATGCGGCCATGATCGACACCCACGTCCATCTTTGCGACAAGCGCTTCCGGCGGGACCAGGCCGAGGTGATCGCGCGGGCCCGCGACGCGGGCGTGACCCACCTGGTGGAGATCGCCTGCACGCCGGAGGTGACGCCGCGCGCCTTCGAGCTGGCCCGGGCGCACGCCTTCGTCTTCCTGTGCGTGGGCGTGCACCCCGGCGACGCGGGGCGCGTGCCCGAGGACTACCTGGCCACGCTGCGCGAGAGCGCACGGCACCCGCGCGTGGTGGCGATCGGCGAGACCGGCCTGGACTTCTACCGCGAGCATGCGCCGCGCCCCGACCAGGAGCGCTGGTTCCGCGCCCAGCTGCGGCTGGCCGACGAGCTGGGCCTTCCGGTGGTGATCCACCAGCGCAGCGCGCTCCGGGAGACGCTGGCGATCCTCGAGGAGGCGCGGCCCTCGGCGGGGGGCGTGCTGCATTGCTTCGACGACGCGCTGGAGGCCGCCGAGCGCGCCCACGCGCTGGGCTTCAAGCTGGGCCTGGGCGGCGTGCTCACCTACGGCCACGCCGCGCTGGACCAGGCCGCGGCCCAGGCGCCGCCGGAGATGCTGGTGCTGGAGACCGATTCGCCCTACCTGGAGCCGGGGCCGCGCTCCCTGAAGCGCAACGAGCCGGCCCTGCTGCGCCGCGTGCTGCCGCGGCTCGCCGCGCTGCGGCGCTGGACGCCCGAGCAGGCCGATCGCGTCACCACCGCCAACGCCCGCGAGCTGTTCCGGCTGCCGATCGCGGTCGAGGGCGGGCCGTGGCCGGCGGGGGCCGCCGGGCGGTGAGGGGTGTATCGCAGCACGGCTCCGGCCGCCAGGCTTGCCCCGCGGGCACGCTGGGCCGCACGTCCTGCGCGGCCTGCGCTCTATC
>JBBIHL010000183.1:5299-6345 GCA_037447075.1 Candidatus Eiseniibacteriota bacterium
CGGCCGGAGCCCTCACCTGTGCCCCAACATCCGCTGGCTGCCTGCGTTGGCCGCACTGCTTCCGATGACCCGTCGGAACGATTCGCGCAGCGCCCGCGCCGCCGCCGGCCGGCGCGTCGAGGCGCCCCGCTTCGTCCGCGACCGGGCCGCTCGCGAAGGGGGCCCCCTCGCCCGCCTCAAGGCCGCGCTCGCCGCGCGCGGGCTGGCGCCGCGCAAGCGCTGGGGCCAGAACTTCCTCGTCCGCGAGGAGCTGGCGGCGCGCATCGTGGAGCATTGCCACCTCAAGCCCGAGGACGTGGTGGTGGAGATCGGCGCGGGCGCCGGCGCCTGCGCCGCGATCCTCGTGCCGCGCGTGACCCACGTGGTGGCCGTGGAGAAGGACGCGGGCCTGGCCGACCTCCTCCGGGAAGAGCTGGGAAGCCTGGGCCATCTGGAGATCGTGAACGCCGACTTCCTGGAGCTCGACCTGGCCCCCGTGGCCCGCGCGCACGGCGTGGACCGGCTCGTCGTCGTCGGCAACATCCCCTACCACATCACCACGCCCATCCTCATGCGCCTGTTCGAGCAGCGCGCGCTGGTGAAGAGCGCGGTCCTCCTGGTCCAGAAGGAGTACGCCGAGCGCCTGGGCGCCGCCGCGGACACGCCCGAATACGGCTCGCTCACCCTGTTCGCCCGCTACCATGCCCAGCTGGAGCCGCTGATGCACGTGCGCGCCTCGGCCTTCTGGCCGCGCCCGGAAGTGGATTCCACCCTGGTGCGCTTCTTCATGCGCCAGGCGCCCCCGGTGGAGGTGCCCAGCGAGGAGCTGCTGTTCCGCATCGTCCGGGGGGCCTTCCAGCAGCGCCGCAAGCAGCTCGGCAACACCCTGATGGACTCGCTGGGCCTCGCGCGCGAGCGGGTGGAGCGGCTCTGCCGCATCGCCCGGGTGGTCCCCAGCCGCCGGGGGGAGACGCTCACCCTGGAGGAGTTCGCCCGGCTGGCGTGGGCGGCGGCCGGCGAGCTGGCCGCGGGGTCGGCCGGCCCCCCGGGACCGCCGCAAGGCTGAC
>JBBIHL010000184.1:0-251 GCA_037447075.1 Candidatus Eiseniibacteriota bacterium
GCTGTTCCGGCTGCCGGACCTGCGTCGGGATGTGCCCCTACAGCGCCATCGTGGTCGATGCGGCGACTGGAAGGGCGCGCGTGCAGGAGGTCCTTTGCAAGGGTTGTGGGACGTGCGTAGCCGCCTGTCCCTCGAGCGCCATCGGGCAGCACCTGTTCGAGGATGCCGAGATCTTCGAGGAAATCGAGGGGGTGCTGGCGCATGTCTGAGTTCGAACCCAAGATCGTCGCCTTCTTCTGCAACTGGTGTAC
>JBBIHL010000184.1:285-6341 GCA_037447075.1 Candidatus Eiseniibacteriota bacterium
CCCAACACGCGAGTGATCCGGGTGATGTGCTCGGGCCGGGTGGACCCGCAGTTCATCCTGGAGGCATTCGCCAAAGGCGCCGACGGAGTCCTGATCGGCGGCTGCCATCCCGGCGACTGCCACTACCAGGAGGGCAACTACAAGGCTCTGCGGCGCTTCCACGCGCTCAAGAAGATGGTTCGCGAGATGGGCATCGAGGACGACCGCTTGCGGCTGGAGTGGATCTCGGCGGCCGAAGGCGAGCGGGTCAAGATCGTGGTGAACGAGATGGTGGAGAAGATCCGGGCGCTCGGGCCGCTGCGTCCGAAGACGCTCGAACAGGTGACGGCGTGAGCGGGAAGCCCAAGGTGGGCTTCTACTGGTGCGCCTCCTGCGGCGGCTGCGAGGAGGCGGTGGTGGACCTGGCCGAGGACATCCTCGGCGTGGTCGAGGCGGTGCAGATCGCGTTCTGGCCGGTGGCCCTCGACTTCAAGCGCAGCGACGTCGAGGCCCTGGCCGACGGCGAGCTGGCGGTGACGTTCGTCAACGGGGCCATCCGCACCTCCGAGCAGGAGGAGATGGCCGAGCTGCTGCGGCGCAAGTCGCAGCTCCTGGTCGCCTTCGGCAGCTGCGCGCACCTGGGAGGGGTGCCGGGGCTCGCCAACCTGTTCGACCGCGACGCCATCTTCGAGCGGGTCTACCGGACCACGCCCAGCACCGCCGCGGACGGCCACGCCGTGCCGGCCGAGGAAGTGCACGCCCCGGAAGGGACGCTGCGCCTGCCCGCCTTCCGCGACACCGTGCGCACCCTGGACCAGACGGTGGAGGTGGACTACTACCTCCCGGGCTGCCCGCCCCCGGTGCGGCTCATCCGCGAGGCCCTGGGCGCCATCCTCCAGGGGAGGCTGCCCCCGCGCGGCGCGGTGCTCGCCCCGGACGTCGCGCTGTGCCAGGAGTGCCCGCGCAAGGCCACCAAGCCGGAGCGGCTGCTGCTGCGCGAGTTCAAGCGCCCCCACCAGGTGGCCGCCGACCCCGAGACCTGCCTGCTCGCCCAGGGACTGCTATGCCTGGGCCCGGCCACGCGCAGCGGCTGCGGGGCGGCCTGCACCGCGGCCAACATGCCCTGCACCGGCTGCCTGGGGCCCACCGGCCCGGTGCGCGAGCAGGGGGCCAAGGCGCTGTCGGCCATCGCCTCGGGCCTCGAGGCCACCGACGAGCGCGAGATCGAGTCGGTGATGGACGCGATCGTGGACCCGGTGGGCACGCTCTACCGCTACAGCCTGCCTGCCTCGTTCCTGCGGCGCCGGCAGCGGTCGGCCCCGCAGCCCCAGGGGAGGTGAAGGTGGTGGACCGGCAGATCACGATCGACCCCATCACCCGGCTCGAGGGCCACGGCAAGGTGGAGATCTTCCTGGACGACGCCGGCAACGTGGAGCGCGCCTACTTCCAGGTCCCCGAGCTGCGCGGGTTCGAGAAGTTCGCCGAAGGGCGGCCCGCCGAGGACATGCCCCAGATCACCTCGCGCATCTGCGGCGTGTGCCCCACCGCGCATCACATGGCGGCGACCAAGGCGCTGGACGACCTCTACCAGGTGGAGCCGCCCGCCGCGGCCAGGAAGGTGCGCGAGCTGGTTTACAGCACCTTCTTCGTGGAGGACCACGCGCTCCACTTCTTCTTCCTGGGAGGGCCGGACTTCGTGGTGGGGCCCGCCGCGCCCAAGGCCGAGCGGAACATCCTGGGGGTGCTGGGCAAGGTCGGGCTGGAGGTCGGCAAGGAGGTCATCGGGCTGCGCCGCGAGCTGCGCGAGCTGATCGCGCTCGCGGGCGGGAAGGTCATCCACCCGGTCTTCGGCCTTCCGGGCGGGATCTCGCGCCCGCTCACCGGCGACGACCAGGCCCGCTTCGCCGCCGCCGCGGACCACGCGGTCCGCTTCGCCCAGTTCAGCCTCCAGGTGTTCCGCGACGTGGTGCTGGCCAACCCGCGCTATGTGGAATGGGTGCTGTCCGACGCCTACACCCACCGCACCTACTACATGGGCCTGGTGGACGGGAACAACCGCGCGAACTTCTACGACGGCGAGATCCGGGTGGTGCGGCCGGACGGCGGCGAGTTCGCGCGCTTCCCGGCCCGCGACTACCTGCGCCACGTGGCCGAGCACGTCGAGCCGTGGAGCTACATCAAGTTCTGCTACCTGCGCGAGGTGGGCTGGAAGGGATTCGCCGAGGGGCCGGAGAGCGGGGTCTACAGCGTGGCGCCCCTGGCCCGGCTCAACGCGGCCGAGGGCATGGCCACCCCCCGGGCCCAGGAGGCCTTCCAGGAGTACTTCGCCACGCTGGGCGGCCGGCCGGTCCATCACACCCTGGCCAATCACTGGGCGCGCCTGGTCGAGCTGCTCTACGCGGCCGAGCGCATGGCGGAGCTGGCCGGCGACCCCGAGATCGCGAGCCCCGAGGTGCGGACGCTGCCCAAGGCCACGCCGCGCGAGGGGATCGGCGCCGTCGAGGCGCCGCGCGGGACGCTCTTCCACCACTACCAGACCGACGCGCGCGGGGTCATCACCGCCGCCAACCTGATCGTGGCGACCCAGAACAACGCGGCGCGCATCGCGATGTCGGTGGACAAGGCGGCCCGGCATCTCATCCGCGAGGGCCGGGTGGACGACGGGCTCCTGAACCAGGTGGAGATGGCCTTCCGGGCCTACGACCCCTGCCACGGATGCGCCACCCACGTGCTCCCCGGGCAGATGCCGCTGCGCGTCCGCATCCGCGACAGGCAAGGCCGGGTCCTGGAGGAGATCCGGCGGGACTGACCGCCATGAAGATCCTGGTGCTGGGTCTGGGCAACGAGCTGCTGGGGGACGACGGCGTGGGAATCGCGGCGGCCCGCGCGCTGCGCGGAGTGCTGGCGGGGGAGGCGGGGGTGGACGTGACGGAGAGCCCGCTGGCGGGGCTGGCGCTCCTCGACCTCTTCCTGGGCTACGACCGCGCCGTGGTGCTGGACGGCATCCGCACCGGAAAGGCCGCGCCCGGCACCGTGATGGCGCTCGGCCCCGGCGACCTCTCCGCGGTGGTGGCGCCGTCCCCGCACTACGCCGGCCTGCCCGAGATGCTGGCGGTGGCCCGCCGGCTCGAGCTGGGCTTCCCGGCCGAGGTGGTCGTGCTGGCGGTGGAGGCGGAGGACCCCTTCACGATCGGTGCCGGGCTCTCGGACGCCGTGCGCGGCGCGCTTCCCGCCCTGACCGCCCGGGTGCGCCGGCAGGTGGCGGCGTGGCAGGGACGGGCGCCGTCGGCTCCAGGCCCCGCCGCAAAGCCCGGCCCGGGCGCAGCCGCGGAGGTTCGCCATGCATGAGCACGGCGTGGTGGAGGAGCTGATCGAGCGCCTGCTCCCCGCGCTGCGCGAGCGGGGCGTGGAGCGCGTGCGCCAGGTCCGGGTGCGGCGCCACAGCACCTTCGCCGAGGCCCCGCTGCGCCAGGCCTTCGAGCTGCTCTCCCGCGGCACACCGCTCGAAGGCGCCGAGCTGCGCGTGGAGGAGGTCGCCGTGGACGCGACCTGCACCGGGTGCGGGCGCGCCCACCGCATCGGCGCCGACGACCTGGTCGGCCACCTCTACGAGTGCCCCGACTGCGGGGCGGTGCAGGTGGTGGAGGAGGCCCACGGCCTGGAGCTGGCCGGCGTGACCGCCGCGGAGCCGGGTGGGGGAGGGTCGGGATGAGCGCCGGCCGGATCCGGGCCCGGATCGAGATCGCGGGCCGGGTGCAGGGCGTGGGGTTCCGTCCCTTCGTCTACCGGGCGGCGCGCCGGGGCGGGCTGCGCGGCTTCGTCCGCAACACGCCGCGGGGCGTCCAGGTGCAGGTCGAGGGGGCTCCGGAGCGCGTGCGGGGATTCCTGGACCAGATGGTGCGCGACCCGCCCCGGCTCGCCCGGGTGGAGCGGCTGCGGGTGCGCTACCTCCGGCCCCGCGGGGACCCGGCCTTCCTGATCCTGGACAGCCGCATCGCGGGGTATCGCGCGGCCCCCGCCACCCCCGACGCCGCCACCTGCCCGGCGTGCCTCGCCGAGCTCTTCGACCCGCGGGACCGCCGCTATCGCTACCCGTTCATCAACTGCACGGGGTGCGGTCCCCGCCTGACCATCCTGCTCGACATCCCCTACGACCGGCCCCACACCACCATGCGGACCTTCCGCATGTGCGGGCGCTGCGAGGCCGAATACCACGACCCGGCGAGCCGCCGCTTCCACGCCCAGCCCAACGCCTGTCCCGAGTGCGGTCCCCGGCTCGAGCTGCTCGACCCGAGCGGCGCGCGGGTCGCGGCCGGCGAGCAGGCGCTGCGGCTCGCCGAGCGGCGGGTGGCCGGGGGTGGGATCGTGGCGCTCAAGGGGCTCGGGGGCTTCCAGCTGCTGTGCGACGCGCGCAGCGAGCCGGCCGTGATGCGGCTGCGCGAGCGCAAGCGCCGCGAGGAGAAGCCCCTGGCGCTCCTGGTGGACTCGCTCGAGACGGCCCGCGCGCTCTGCGTGCTGGACGCCCAGGAGGAGGCCGCGCTGGCGGGCCCGGAGTCGCCCATCCTCCTGGCGCGGCGCCGCGCGGAGGCTCCCGTGGCCCGCGCCGTGGCCCCCGGCAACCGGCGCCTGGGGGTGATGGTGGCCTACACCCCCCTCCACCACCTGATCGCCCGCGACCTGGGGTTCCCGCTGGTCGCGACCAGCGGGAACCTGAGCGACGATCCGATCGCGCGCGACAACGCCGAGGCGCTCGCCCGGCTGGGCGGCGTGGCGGATCTCTTCCTGGTCCACGACCGGCCGGTGGCGCGGCGGGTGGACGACTCGGTGGGTCGGGTGACGGGCGGGGCGTTCCGGGTGCTGCGCTGCGCCCGGGGTCTGGCGCCGCGGGCGGTGCGACTGCCCCGTCCGCTGCCGGCGGTGCTGGCGGTGGGGGCCCACCTCAAGTCGGTGGTCGGGATCGCGGTGGGCGACCAGGTGGTCTTGAGCCCGCACCTGGGGGACCTGGACACGCCCCGAGCTCGCGAGGGTTTCGCCCAGGCGGTCGGTGACCTCATGCGGCTCTACCGGTTCACGCCCGCGCTCGTGGCCTGCGACCTGCACCCGGACTACGCCTCCACCCGCTTCGCCGAGGGGCTCGGGCTCCCGGTGGCGCAAGTCCAGCACCACCACGCGCACGCGGCCTCCTGCCTGGCCGACGCCGGCGAGTGGGACGGGAAGGAGGCCTTCGCCCTCACCTGGGACGGATCCGGTTGCGGCCCCGACGGCACGGTGTGGGGCGGCGAGCTGCTGCGGCTGGACGGAGGCTGCTTCCGCCGGGTCGCGCACCTGCTCCCCTTCCGCCTGCCGGGCGGCGAGGCGGCGGTCCGGGAGCCGCGCCGGGCGGCCTTCGCGGTGCTGTGGGAGACCTTCGGCGAGGACGGGCTCGACCGGGCGGCCCCGCCGGCGCTGCGAGGCGCGTTCGGCGCGGCCGAGGCGGAGCTTCTGCGCCGCATGCTGCGTCGCCGGGTGAACTGCCCGGTCACCACCAGCATGGGGCGCCTGTTCGACGCCGTCGCCGCCCTGGCGGGGTTGCGCCAGCGCGCGAGCTTCGAGGGCCAGGCGGCGATGGAGCTGGAGCAGGCGCTGGACCCGGCGGAGGAGGGCGCCTACCCGCTGGCGCTGGCGGATGGCGACCCGCTGGTGCTCGACTGGCGCCCGATGGTCGAGGCCCTGGTGGCGGAGGTGCGCGCCGGGGCATCCCCCGCGGCGGCGAGCGCCCGCTTTCACAACGGGATCGCGCGCGGAGCGGCCGCGGTGGCGGAGCGAGTGGGGGCCGGACGCATCGCGCTCTCGGGCGGGTGCTTCCAGAACGAGGCGTTGACCGAGAAGGTCCGCGTGCGCCTGGAGGCCCGGGGCGTGCGCGTGCTGCTGCACCGGCAGGTTCCGCCCAACGACGGCGGGATCGCGCTCGGCCAGGTGGCGGTGGCGGCCGCGGGCGTGGCAGGATCGCGCCGATGACGAGCCTCCCGCTCCTCGCGAGCGCGTTCGCGCTCGGGGCCGTCCACGGCCTGGGCCCGGACCACTGCGCGGCGGTAGTG
>JBBIHL010000185.1:0-6320 GCA_037447075.1 Candidatus Eiseniibacteriota bacterium
GAAATGCAATCCTCGACCGGGACCCGGAAGCTAGAATCTCGCATGGGCGGGGACGGCGCAAGCCGCCGGGGTCCGCCGTGGGGCGGCGCCGGCGCGCTCCGGAAGCGCTATCCTCGGGCGGCCGTCGTGGAGTATCCTCACGCGCGCGAGCCGGCGGCCGCCGGCCTCGCGGGCCGCGGCGTCTGGAACGGATCGTCGAACCTCGTTCGCCCCCCCGCGAGGAAACCGGATTGCGGCGTCTCTCGGCTACATTCCCCATCCTGCTGCTGCTCCTGGCCCGACCGGCACACCCCCAGACTCCGTCCTACGCCCCGCACCGCGTGCTGGTGCGCTTCCGCGACCCGGCCTCGGCGCTGGTGCTTCAGCCGTCGCTCGCCGAGCAGGGCGTCGCGTTGCGCCACGGCTTCTCGCTCCCCGGGCTGGCCCTGGTCGAGGATCCCGCGCGGGATGCCGCCGACCTGGCCCGCGCCCTGGCCGGGCGCCCCGACGTGCTCTACGCGGAGCCGGACTACGAGGTCGCCGCCGCCCGCATTCCCGACGACCCCGGCTACCCCCTGCAGTACGGGCTGCACGGCCCGGACGGGCCGCTGCCCGGCCGGGGGATTCGCGCCGACCGCGCCTGGGACGTCGCGACCGGCGACACCGCGGTGCTGGTGGGCGTGGTGGATTCCGGCGTGGACTACGACCATCCCGACCTGGCCCAGAACGTGTGGACCAATCCCGGCGAGATCCCGGGCAACGGTCTCGACGACGATGGCAACGGGTTCGTGGACGACGTCCATGGCTACGACTTCTACAACCAGGACGGCGACCCCATGGACGACAACCAGCACGGCACGCACGTGGCCGGCATCCTGGCCGCCCGCGGCAACAACGCGCTCGGGGTGGCGGGCGTGTGCTGGAGCGCCCGGGTGGTCGCGCTCAAGTTCCTGAGCTCGCGCGGGACGGGCTACATCTCGGGGGCGATCGAGGCGCTGGAGTACGCCACGCGGGCGGGCGTGCGGGTCACCAACAACTCGTGGGGCGGGGGCGGCGCGTCGCGCGCGCTCCACGACGCCATCGTGGCGGCCGACGCCGCGGGGATGCTGTTCGTGGCCGCCGCCGGCAACAACGGCGTCAGCCTGGACGAGGTGGGCTTCTATCCGGCCTCCTTCCAGCTGCCCAACATGATCTCGGTGGCGGCCAGCGACAGCACCGCGGCGCTCGCGGGATTCTCCAACTACGGCGCCTCCACCGTGGACGTGGCCGCGCCCGGCGTGGACATCCTGAGCACGCTCCCCGCGGGGCGCTACGGGATGCTGTCGGGGACTTCCATGGCGGCGCCCTACGTCACGGGAGCCGTCACGCTGCTGTGGAACCTGCTGCCGGCCCTGACCCACCGCGACGTGCGCAGTCTGCTGCTCGCCGGCACCAGCCCGATCCCGGCGCTGGCAGGGAAGGTCATCACGGGCGGCCTGCTGGATCTCTACCGGGCGGTGTCCGAGCGCGACACCGTCCCGCCGCAGCCCGTGGCCGACCTGGCCGCGTCGGATGTCCGTTCCACCACGCTGCGCCTGTCCTGGACCGCGTCCGGCGACGGGACTCCGCCCGTGCCCGCGGCGCGCTACGAGGTGCGCGCGGACACCCTGCCCCTGGACGTGGAGCGCTGGCCCCGCGCGAGCCTCCTGGGGGGCGCGCCGCCCCCGGCCGCGCCCGGCACCCCGCAGGGATTCGAGGTGCAGGGCCTGCCGCTCGAGCGCGACCTCTACCTGGCCCTGCGCGTGGTGGACGCGGCCGGCAACGCGTCGCCACTCTCGAACGTGGTGCAGGCCCGCACGCGGGGGATCCCGCGGCTCGCCGCGTCGCTCGACACGGTGCGCTTCGACCTGGCGGTAGGGGACAGCGGCACGGTCGTCGTCCCGGTGGCCAACGCCGGGGACGGCGACCTGTTGCTCGAAGCGCCCATGCCCGTCCTCGCGCTGGGGGCCGCCGGCGCGCCCGGGGCGCTCGAAGTGGGGGGGCCCGACGCCTTCGGCTACCGCTTCAGCGACAGCGACGAGCCCGGCTCTCCGGGCTTCCAGTGGGTGGACATCGCCGATTCCCCGCCCCTGGATCTCGTCGGCGACAACGTCGTCTCGGCCCCGCAGCCGATCGGCTTCGAATTCCCTTTCTACGGGCGGTTCCAGAGCGAGCTGCGCGTCTGCAGCAACGGGTTCGTGAGCTTCACCAACGCGGCGACCCACGCGGTCAACCTGCCGTTCCCCGGCGACGGCCCGGGGAACTGCGTGGCGCCCTTCTGGGACGATCTGGACCTGTCGGCGGGCGGCCGGGTGTTCGCGCGCGCGGACTCCAGCCGCTGCGTGGTGGCGTGGGTGGGCGTGCCGCGCCGGGGCGGCGGCGGGACCTACACCTTCGAGCTGCTGCTCTACCCCACGGGAGACATCGCCTTCCAGTACCTGTCGCTGGGCACGGTGCGCAGCAGCGCCACGGCCGGCATCCAGAACCAGGCGCGCGACGTGGGGCTCACGGTGGCGTTCAACCGGGACTACCTGCACGACGCGATGGCCGTGCACATCCAGCGCGTGCCCCAGTGGCTCGCCGCGCGCCCGTCCCGCGCCCACGTGGCGCCCGGCGAGGCCCTGGAGCTGCAGCTCCGCGCGGACGCCTCGGGGCTGCGCAGCGGGGACTTCGTGGCGCGGGCGCGGCTGGTCAGCAACGACCCCGAGCGGCCCGCCGCCGAGGTCCCGGTGGTGCTGCGCGCGCGCGGCACGCCGCGGCTGGAGCTCTCGCCGGCGGTCCTCGACTTCGGCACGCTGTTCGAGGGGGATTCGCTTGCGCGCGGGGTGGCGCTGCTCGACACGGGCAGCGATCCTCTGGTCGTGGACGCCATCGAGGCAAGCGTGCCGGACCTGGCGCCGAGCGTCCGGACCGCACGGGTCCCGGCGGGCGGCATGCGGCGCCTCACGGTGGGCCTCAAGCCCGGCCAGCCCGGGGACGTGAGCGCCGAGCTGCGGGTGAGCAGCAACGACCCGGCCCGGCCGGAGGTGGTGCTGCCCGTGGTGGCGCGCGCGGTGCCCGCTCCGCGACTGGAGGTCTCTGCGGACAGCGTGCGGGCGGAGGCCGACGCCGGCGACACGTTGCTGCGGACTGTGGTGCTGCGCAACCCGGGCGGCAACACCCTCACCTGGCGTGCCGAGCTGCTCCCGCTTCCCGACTCGCTGGACGTGCAGCTCT
This sequence comes from Candidatus Eiseniibacteriota bacterium, assembly GCA_037447075.1. Classification (GTDB taxonomy): domain Bacteria; phylum Eisenbacteria; class RBG-16-71-46; order RBG-16-71-46; family RBG-16-71-46; genus JBBIHL01. Next base: position 3,214 of record JBBIHL010000185.1, read on the forward strand.
CGGGGGCGGGGGGCGAGCCGGCGGGCCTCCAGGCCGCCGCGGACGCTCACTCCGGCGGTCCCGACCGCTACGGCTACCGCTGGCGCGACAACCTGGACCCGCGCGGGCCGGCCTACCGCTGGGTGGAGATCAGCGGCATCGGGAGCCCGGTCGCCCTGGACGACGACGACGCCGTCTCGGCTCCCGTGCCGATCGGGTTCCCGTTCGTGTTCTACGGCAGCGCCTTCACCAGCGTGCGCATCTCGCCCAACGGCTGGCTCTCGTTCACCAGCGCGAGCACGGCCTCGCTCAACGGACGGCTCCCGGGGCCGGGGGCGCCGCCCAACCTGGTCGCGCCGTTCTGGGACGACCTGGAGCTGACCCCGACCTCGCGCGTCTACGCCTACGGGGACGGCGGGCACCTGGTGGTCGAGTGGCAGGACGTGGAGCAGATCCACGACCCCGGTTACCCCTTCACCTTCCAGACCGTGCTGAGCGCCGACGGGAGCATCGTCTTCCAATACCGGCAGGTGGGACGCTCGTCGCGCAGCTGCACCGTGGGGATCCAGAACGCGGCGCGGGACGACGGGCTCGAGGTGGTCTTCGACGCCTCCTACGTGCGCGAGGGCCTGGCCGTGCGCTTCAGCCCCACGCCCGACTGGCTCGCGGGCGGGCCGCTCTCGGGAGCGGTGGCCCCCGGGGACTCCCAGGCCATCCAGGTGGCGCTGGAGAGCGGCGGGCTGACGGGCGGCGACTACCGCGGGCTCCTGCGGGTCGTCACCAACGCGCCGTCGGCGAGGCAGCGCGAGGTGCCCATCTCGCTCCGCGTCGTGGGGATGCCGGCGATCGCCGTGGACCCCGTGGCCCTCGACCTGGGGGCGGCCTTCGCCGACGACTCGGCGAAGCGGGTGCTGCTCGTCCGCAACCCGGGCAGCGCCGAGCTGCGGTTGATCTCGGCGCGCACCGGGACCTCCCGGTTCGTGGCGCGGCCCTCCGGGTCGCGCGTAAGCCCCGGGCTCGTGCTGCCGGTGGACGTGTGGCTGCGGCCCGGAGAGCCCGGGGACTTCGCCGACACCTTGACCCTGACGACGAACGTGCCCGACGTGCCGAGCGCGACGGTGCCGCTGCACGGCCAGGGGCTGGCGCCGCCGCGCTTGCGGGCCTCGCCCGACACCCTGGTCTCGGCCGTCACGGTGGGCCGCTCGCGCCAGCGCCAGGTGACGCTGCGCAACAGCACCGGCGCGGATCAGCGGGTGCGGCTGCGCGCCTGGTCCGTGCCGGAGCCGCCCGCGCCCGGCGGCGGCGTGGCGGGGGCGGACCGGTTCGGCTATCGGTGGCTCGATCCCACCCACGCCCAGGGCCCACGGCCCGAGTGGGTGGAGGCGCGGCGGGTGCAGGACCTGCTTCCCGTGAGCCGCCCGGGCGAGCTCTCCGCACCGCTGGAGCTGGGGTTCCGGTTCCCCTTCTACGGGGACACGTTCGGCGTGGTGAGCGTGGCCGCGGACGGCTACGTGAGCTTCGCCGCCGCCCCCCCGGGCGCGCGCCCGACCACGCTGCCCGCGCCCGATGCGCCGGGTGGCCTGATCGCCGCGCTGTGGGGCGACTGGCTCGCCCCGGCGTCGGGCGTCTACCTGCGGCGCGGCCGCGACTCGGTGGTGGTGAGCTGGCTGGAGATGACCCCCGCCAGCGGGGTCGGGCCAGTCTCGTTCCAGCTGGTGCTGCGCCGTGACGGCCGCTGGCGCGTGAACTACGGCCCCGGATGCGCGGGCCTCCCGGGGCTGGTGGGCGCCCAGGACGCGTTCGGGGAGGAGGGCCTCTCCGTCCCACCTCCCGCGGAGGCGCCCTGGACCCTCTCCGCCGCGCCCGACCGGCACTGGCTCGACGCCCCGCGGGCGGAGCTCTTGGTCCCGGCCGGCGGTCAGCTCGAAGTACCGCTGCGGCTCGGTCCCCCCGTGATGCCGCTGGGTCATTACGAGGGCGAGTTGGCGGCATGGAGCCCCGACCCGGACGGAGCCGTGGCCAGCGCGCGCGTGCAGCTCCGCGTCACCGGGCTGCCCGACCTGCTCGCCGAGCCCAACGCGCTGCGCTTCGGCGAGGTGATGGTGGGGGACGAGGTCCGGCGCAGCTTCACCCTCGCCAACGCCGGCGAGGACACCTTGGTGGTCCGCTCGTTCTTTCCCACCTGGGACGAGTTCCACGTCGAAGCGGCGGACGTGGTGGTGGCGCCGGGCGCTCGCACCGATGTGGCCGTCCTCTTCCGGCCGCGGGCCGTCGGGGGCAAGGAGGCGATGCTGTGGATGCAGAGCAACGACCCGCGGCCGCCGATCTACGGCATCGGGCTGCTCGGCCGAGGGCTGCCTCCACCGATCTTCTCCTCCGGTCCGGACACCCTGCAGCCGTTCACGCTGCGTGGGGACAGCGCCCAGCAGGTGCCGCGCATCTTCGTGGTGAACCAGGGCTTCGCGCCGCTGTCCTGGACCCTCTCGGCGCTCGCGGAGCAGGACGAGGATGCGGTGGACTGGCTCGCGGCCGTCCCCGAGTCGGGAACCGTGATGCCGCTCAAGCAGGTGGTGGTGGACCTGCGCGTGGACACCCACGCCCTGCGCGCCGGCGTCCATCGCGCGCGACTGCGCGCCCGCAGCAACGACCCGCTGCGCCGCCAGCGCGAGTGGCGCGCGACGCTCCATGTGATCCCGGCGGGCGCGCTGCGCGCGCTGGGGGGCGGAGCGCTGGATTTCGGGGCGGCCTACGCGGGGGACTCGCTCGGGCAGACCCTGGCGCTGGAGAACGGCGGCGCGGGTCCCGTCTATCTGTTGGGCGCCGGCACCGGGACGGCGTCATTCCTGCCGCCCCCGGGGCCGTGGCCGCGCAAGGTGGCCGCCGGCGCGCGCGACACGCTCTGGGTGCGGTTCGCGCCCGCTGCGGGCTGCGCCTGCGCCGACACGCTGCGCCTGCTCACCGACCAGCCCGACAGCGTCCTGGCCATCCCGCTCTCGGGCACCGGCGCCGGCGAGCGCCCGCCGGCGCGCCTGCGGCTCGCGCTCGCCGGACCCAACCCCTGGCGCGGGCGCGCGGCGCTGGCGCTGGACCTGCCGCGGGATGGCCGCGTGGAGCTGGCGGTCTTCGAC
>JBBIHL010000186.1:0-6302 GCA_037447075.1 Candidatus Eiseniibacteriota bacterium
TGATGCTCGGCATGGGCGCCGACGGCCACGTCGCCTCGCTCTTCCCCGGGCACGCCGCCCTGGCGGAACGGTCGCGGCTGGCCGTGGCGGTCGCCGGAGCCGGGATCGAGCCGGCGCGGGTTTCGCTCACCTATCGGGCGCTCGACGGGGCGGAAGCGGCGCTGGTGATGGTGTCGGGCGCCGGCAAGGCCGAGGCGGTGCGGGCGGTGCTCGGCGCCGCACGCTCCGACCTCCCCGCCGCGCGGCTGTCGCCGCGCGAGACGCTCGTCTGGCTGGTGGACCGAGCGGCGACGGGGTTCTGAACTCGGGCAGCCGCCATGCCGCGCGCCGGGGCCGCGCCCCTACACCGGCCGCGCCTCACGCACCGTCGCGTCCAGCACCTCGCGCACCTTCCCCGCCAGCGACTCCAGGTCGAACGGCTTCTGCAGGAAGGCCGCGCCGGCCTCGAGCACGCCGTGGTGCACGATCGCATCGTCGGTGTAACCCGAGACGTAGAGCACCCGCATGCGCGGCTGGCTCGCCTGAAGCCGCTCGGCCAGCTCGCGGCCGCTCATCCCCGGCATCACGACGTCGGTGACCAGAAGATCGATCGGCGCCGGGCTCCGGGCCGCGGCCTCGAGCGCCTCGTGCCCGTGTCGGGCCTCGAGCACGCAATAGCCCCGGCGGGCGAGGACGCCGCTCATCAGCGTCCGCACGCGCTCCTCGTCCTCCACCAGCAGGAGGGTCTCCCCGCCGCCCCGGCGCGCGTGAGCCGCCGACGTCGCCGGCGCCTCCGCCTCCCCCTCGACGCGCGGCAGGTAGATCTTGAACGTGGTGCCGCGTCCCGACTCGCTGTAGACCCAGATGTAGCCGCCGCTCTGCTTCACGATGCCGTAGACCGTGGCCAGGCCCAGCCCGGTGCCCTTGCCCATCTCCTTGGTGGTGAAGAACGGCTCGAACAGGCGCGCCCGGGTCGGCTCGTCCATGCCCGCGCCGGTGTCGCTCACGGCCAGCATCACGTAGCGCCCCGCCGGCAGGGTCTCCTGGCCGTGGGCCGCGTCCTCCGCCAGCTCCACGTTGCCGGTCTCGATCACGAGCTTGCCGCCTTCCGGCATGGCGTCGCGGGCGTTGAGGGCCAGGTTGAGGATGACCTGCTCGATCTGGCCGGGGTCGGCCCGGACGCGGTCGAGGTCCGCTCCCCGCACCGTGACCAGGTCGATGTGCTCGCCGATCAGCCGCCGCAGCATCTGGTCCATCTCGGCGACCACGGCGTTGAGGTCGAGCACCCGTGGCTCGAGCACCTGCCGGCGGCTGAACGCCAGCAGCTGGCGGGTGAGCCCGGCGGCGCGCTGCGCCGCGCGCTGGATCTCCTCGGCGCTGCGGTGGCGGGGATCGCCCGCCGGCAGGCCGTGGAGCAGGAGCTCGCTGTAGCCGAGGATGGCAGTGAGCAGGTTGTTGAAGTCGTGGGCCACGCCCCCCGCCAGCCTCCCGACCGCCTCGATCTTCTGCGACTGTCGCAGCTGCTCCTCGCTCCGCCGCAGCGCCTCCTCGGCCCGCCGGCGCTCGGTGACGTCCCGGAAGCTCCACACCCGGCCCACGCTCTTGCCGTCCACGAGCTGCGGCTGGGAGTAGCGCTCGAAGACGCGGCCGTCCTTGAACTCCAGCACGTCGAAGCTCTCGGCCTCCGGCCGGGCGTAGAGCTCCCGCACCTTGGCCAGGAACCCCTGGGGGTCGGCGAGCTGGCCCAGCACGAACTCGAGCGCCCGGTTGTCGTCCCGGGCGGCCACCACGTCGTCGGGGATGCGCCACATGTCCAGGAACTTGCGGTTGAAGCTCACCATGCGGCCTGCGCCGTCCACCACCAGGATGCCGTCGGCGGTGGACTCCAGCGTGGCGTGCAGGAGCGAGAGCGTGCGGCGCGTCTCCGCCTCGGCCTGGTGGCGCTCGGTCACGTCGCGCGCGATGCCCAGGAATCCGCCGCCGGGCAGCACGCCCGAGTTCACCTCCACGGTCACGGTGCTGCCGTCCTTGCGGCGCAGCCGACGCACCGTGAGCATGCTGCCGCGCGCGCGCAGCTCGTCGAGCCGCAGCGGGGCGCGCGCCAGCTCCTCGGGGTCCACGATGTCGCGCAGGGTCATCTGCAGCAGCTCCTCCCGCGTGTAGCCGAGCAGCTCGCAGAACCGAGGATTGGCCATGAGGATGTTGCCGTCGGCGTCGGTGATGGAGATGCCGTCGGTGGCCTTCTCCATGAGCATGCGGTGCGTCGCCTCGCTCTCGCGCAGCGCCCGCTCCACCTGACGGCGCTCGGTGATGTCGCGCACCATGCTCAGGATGCGGTCTCCCGCCATGAGCTTGGCGCGGACCTCCACGGTGACCCGGGCCCCGTCCTTCCGGCACAGCACCCGTTCCGCCTCGACCGACCCCTCCTCGCGCAGGCGCTTCAGCCGTTCGGGGAGCAGCGGCAGGTCCTCGGGGGGGGTGATGTCGTGCAGGCGCATCCGCAGCAGCTCCGCCTCCGAGTAGCCGTAGATCCTGCAGGTCTCGGGGTTGACCATGAGGAACCGGCTCTCGAGGTCCAGGATGCTCATCCCGTCGAGCGCCTGCTCGGTCACCTGGCGGTACTTGCTCTCGCTCTCGCGCAAGGCCTCCTCGGCCCGGCGGCGCTCGGTGATGTCCCGGACCAGCACCAGCACCTCGTCGTCGCCGCAGGCCACGAACCGCGCCTCCCAGTCGCGCGGACCGCCGCCGATCGGGAGCTCGTATTCGGCGAACTGGGTCTCGCGCGTGGTCCGGGCCCGCGCCGCCGCGGCCAGGAGCCGTGGCGCCAGCTCCGGCGGCATCACCTCGGCGAGCGGCTTGCCCAGGAACTCCTCCGGCGGGAGGTAGAGCTCCTGGCCCAGGTTCGCCCGGTACTCGCGGAAGACGCCCTCCCGGTCGAGCACGAACATCAGGTCCGGGACCGCCTCGATCAGGGCGCGGTTGCGGGCCTCGCTCTCGCGCAGGGCCCGCTCCGCCCGCTCGCGCTCCGTGACGTCGCGGACGAACGCCGTGAAGGTCGGCGCCTCGCCCGCCGCCACCGCCACCACCGTGAGCTCGGCCCGGAACTCGCTCCCGTCCGCCCGGAGCGCCGGCATCTCCACGCGGCGCCCCAGGACGGGGCCCTCGCCGCTGGTGAGGAACCGGGCGAGCCCACGCCGATGCGGCTCCCGCAGCGCCCGGGGAATCAGCAGGGCGGCCATGTCCCGCCCCACCGCCTGCTCGCGCGGCCAGCCGAAGATGCGTTCGGCGGCGGGATTGAACTCCAGGATGCGCCCCCGGTGGTCCATGCTCACGATGCCGTCGAGGGCGGATTCGAGGATGGCGCCCTTGCGCGCTTCGCTGGCGCGGAGGGCGTCCTCGACGCGCTTGAGGTCGGTCACGTCCACCATCGCGCCGCGCAGCCGGACCGCCCGCCCCGTGCCGTCGCGCACCACCCGGACGCGGTCCCGCACCCACACCGTCCGGCCGTCGGCTGCCACCACCCGGTACTCGAGGACGTGGCGGTCGCCACGCTCCATCAGGGCGGCGCACTCCGACGCCACGCGCTCGCGGTCCGCGGGGTGGACGATCGCCCGCCAGAAGTTGGGGTCCTCCAGCCAGCGCGCCACCGGGTAGCCCAGCAGCTCCTCGGCGCGCTTGCTCACGAAGGTGTCGTGCGGCGGGTCCACCACCGCTTCCCAGATCACCGCGTCGAGGTCCTCGACCAGCTCGCGGTAGCGGCGCTCGGCGGGCCTCGCGGCCTCGCGCCGCACCCGCCGCTGCTCCCGCCTGCGGAGCCAGGCGACGAGCAGCGCCGTGCCGGGCATGGCCACGGCCACGCCCACGGCCAGCCGCCAGCCGCCCTGGCTCAAGGCCGAAGGCCGCGCCAGCACGAAGATGTTGTAGAGGGCGTAGGCCACCACCAGCGTGGCGCTGGTCAGGCCCGACCACACTCCGGCGAGGAAGACCGAGGCCACGACGGCGGCCAGGCAGAGCATCCCCGGGACGGGGACGGGATAAGCGGTGCCCGCCAGCGCCTCGAGCAGCCCCACGACGCCCAGGGTGATGAGCGGACCGGCGGCGAAGCGCCACGCCGACGCGGGGACGCCGCGCTCTTCCGTGCGATCGGAGGAGGACTCGGTCATCGGTGCTCCCGGCCCGGCGCACCGGTGCGCGGGCCTCGGTCGCGGCCGTCCTTCCCTGGAAAAACCGCCGTGCGGGCGGCGCAAGCGCCTGGACGACCTGCGCTCCCCGTACCGGAAGATATCACGCGACGAGCGCGGGTGAAGCGGCCTCCAGGACCTGATATGATGCTGCGCGCGTCAGAACCCGTTTCCGGGCCCCGGGCGCCCCACGCCCGGGGCCGGGCCGCGGCCGCACTCAACCGCGCGACCACCAACCCTGCAGCGCCGGAGGACATCCCCATGACGCTCCCGAAACCACGCCCCCACCATCACCCATGGTTGACGCTCGCCGCGCTCCTCGCCGCGGCCGCAGCCCTGCCCGCTGGCGTGCGGGCCCAGGACGACCTGATCGATCCGACCCCCATCACGCGCAAGTTCCCCCAGGGTCAGTTCTGCACGCTGCCCGTCGAGCTCTCGTTCATCGCCAACGGGCCGGCGGCCACGATCGCGTACGAGGCGAACGTCTATACCGACGACGGCGCCGGCGGCCTGCTGTGGACCAACCAGTCCATTGACAACGCCGTGATCGCCACCGATACGGACTACGCCGCCAACTTCGGGCCGCCCCCGGAGTTCTCCAGCTCCCAGAACTGCTACATCGGGGACCCCCAGCCCACGCCCTACTTCTACTTCAACCGCGCCGGGCTGGTCCTGCCGCTCCTGGAGCGCTTCGACAACGATCCCGGGCCGCGCGGCTGGGACCTGGCCCAGGGCGCGTACTTCCAGGACAGCAACACCGGCCCGCGCAATCCCGAAGCCGACGACGACTACACGGGCGGCAGCCTGGGGCTGGGCCTGGAAAGCCCCAACCCCTCGCTGGCCGACCGGGCCAGGACCTCGATCACGGTGGGCGGCCTCACGAACGGTCAGCGGTACTTCCTCACCACCTGGTGGGACTGCGGCAACGTGGTGCTCAACGGCGCCACCTATCTGACCATCCGGATCACGGGCTCCGGGGCCACGCCCCTGGCGCAGAAGAGCTGGGGGGCGGTCAAGCGGCGCTATCGCTAGAGAGGTCGGCACCCAGCCGGCCCCCGGCGGCCGCCAAGGGAACGCCGAGGGCCGGGGCGGCGGCCGCCCCGGCCCTCCGGGTGAATGGCGGCGAGCTACGGCAGCAGCACCAGCTTCCTCCTTGCCCGGAACGCGCCCGCCTGGATGCGGTAGTGGTAAATCCCCGCACGCACCTGGGCGCCGCCTTCGGCGCGACGATCCCACGAGACCTCGTGGTAGCCCGCCGGGAAGTAGCCGTTGGCGAGCGTCGCCACGCGCCTCCCCTGCAGGTCGAAGACCTCGAGCTGTACCACGCTTCCGCGCGGCAGCGCGAAGCGGATCGCCGTGGAGGCGCCGAAGGGGTTGGGCCGGTTCTGGAACAGCGCGAACTGGTCCGGCAGCGGCTCCCCGGTGAGCGAGGAAGTCTCCGCACCGGCCGCCTTGCTCCCGGCGAGCGTGCCGTTCACCCACAGGAAGCAGTCGCGGGCCTGGCCCGCCGCCGCCGGGGGAAGCGTGAAGCTGGCGGCGAGGGTGTCGGGGCCGGTGAAGGTCGCGGTCGCGCCATCCGGGGCCAGCAGCGCGTCCTTGACGTCGCCGGTCTGGGCGTCCCGCGCGCCATCGAGGGTAGCCCAGCTCACGGTCGGCGTCTCGGCGGAGCGTCCGAGCCTCCCCGCGAAGCGGACCTCCACGTCCGAGCCGAACACGAGCCGCACCCTGGAGGTACTGCCGCAGGCGACCGCGGCCTGGTCGAAGCGGAGACGGGGCACCATGCGGGCGACCTCGCGCCAGCCGCTCCCGTCGGGAACCTGCACCGCGATGGCGTCCTTGGGTGAGGCATCCAGCGAGCGCCGCCGGGCTTCCAGGACGAGCGGGTCCCTGGCGTCGCCGGGCAGGGTCAGGGTGACGTAGGTCCCGGCGGTCCCCACGAACGGCTCCCTGGCGCTGCCGGCGAGCAAGGCGGTGACGTCGGCGTCGTCGGCGGTGAGTGCCGACGTCGCCGCGGCGCGCGTGCCGAGCACCACCGTCTCACCCACCAGATAGGGGCGGCTCTCCGTGCTGTGGTCAATGACCTGAAGCCGCATCCCATCCAGCGCCGCCGCGCGCCCCGCACCCGCCCGCAGCCAAGCCGAG
>JBBIHL010000187.1:0-6296 GCA_037447075.1 Candidatus Eiseniibacteriota bacterium
CCGACTTCGACCGGCTGCGCCGCCGCTGGTATCTGTGGCACACGGTGCTCGACGTGCTCTACCTGGTGGCGCTTGCCCGCATGGTGTGGCGGTAGCATGCTGGCCGTCACGCTTCCCACCGCACCGCCGCCGCTCGGCTTCCTGCTGGGCGGCTTCGCCGTGCTGGTGGTGGGGCTCGCGCTGCTCTCGCGCACCCGGCCGGAAGGCCTGACGCTGCGCTCCACCGCCGGCTTCCGGCGGGCGCTGGGGTATGCCGCGGTCTACGCGCTCACCTCCGCCTTCTTCGCGCGCGTCACCTGGCCGGCGCTGGCCGGCGTGGAGCACAGCCCGTGGCTGCTGGCGCTGGGGGACGTGCTGTTCGCGACCCTGGGGCTATTCGCCTGGTTCCTGGTGCTGGTCGAGGACCTGCCGGCGCGCGAGCTGGGGCTGCACGGGTGCGGCGGGCGCCGCGCGGTGTGGGCCTGGTCGCTGTGCATCGCCATGCCGCTGGTGGCCTCGCTGCCCCACTACCTGCAGCTGCTCGACGGCACCAAGCCCTTCAATATGGACGCCGCGGTGTTCGGCACCCTGTTCGCCGCCGGTGCCGCCAGCGTGCCGCAGGAGATCATCTTCCGCGGCTACCTGCAGGGCGCGCTGGCGGAGCGCATGAGCATGGTGGCGCGCGTCGCGCTCCAGGCCGTGCTCTACGGCGTGTTCCACCTGGGGCGCTTCATGCCGGGCGTGGACATGACCTGGTCGGGATTCCTCGCCCAGGTGTTCGGCCTGCTGATCCCCGCCGGGCTGTTCTGGGGCGCCATGCGCGAGCTGGCCGGCGGCTCCCTGCTGCCGGTCATCGTCTCGCACTTCCTGCTGCGCGTGGCCGAGGTCTGGGTGAACGCCACGCCGTAGGCGGGCCGGGCCGACGCTCCCGGCTGGCCCGCGGTCATCCTCCGCGGCACCCCCCTGGGCGCCATCTCGCTCGACGTCTGGCGGGAGCCGGACCGCCCTATCGGAGCACCACCACTCGCGTCCCGTCGGTTCCGCGCGGGTCGCGGAAGCTCGCGAGGTAGATTCCCGCAGGCACCCGCCTGCCGGAGGCGTCGGCCGCGTCCCAGCGGACCTTGACGCTTCCCGGCTCCACCGCGAGCGTGCGCACCCGGCGGCCCATGGCGTCGTAGACGTCCAGTCGGGCCGCGCCGCGCGCGGGCCGGCCCAGGACGAACTCCGTGCCGCCGCGCACCACGGACGGCATCGCCCGGAGCGTGGACGCGCCGCGCTCCGCGCCCGCAACCTCGACGCCCGTCACCCGGCCGTTCTGGACGAGGACCGAATCGCGCACCGCGTTGCCGAAGTCGTCCACCGCGCTGTAGTGGAGCATCCCGTCCGCGAGGTCCGGAGCGGGAATGGCCGCCAGCCCGGTCGCGTCGGTGTAGCGGTTGTCCTGCACCCCCGCGCTCGCGGCCGCGGCCGGGCGCGGCGCTCCCGTGGGCGGCTGCCACACCGATACGCGAACGCCCGCCGCCGGGGCGCCCGAGGCGAGCGCGACGAGCATCCGGATCTCGGGGCAGCCTTCCGCGCCGCACGCGGCCCGCTCCACCCACGGCGCCGAGACGACCGGCGGATCGGGCGCCGTCGTGCGGATGGTCATCTCCGGGTCGCCGAGCAGCAGGTACTTCCACGAATCGCCCGAGTGCCGGTAGTTCTCGAGCCGGTACTCGGCGTCGTAGTAGGTGTAGCCCTGCACCTTGATGTCCTGGCTGAAGACGGCGAAGAAGAGGTTCTGGTTCAGCTCGATCGAAGGATAGGCTTTGGCGTTGACGGTGGCGCCGTAGAACCCCAGCGCCCCCAGGCCGTAGCGGTGCGTCCAGTTCTCGCCGAAGCAGTCGCTCACCTGCACCGCCCCGCTCTGGCAGGCGATCGACCATACCAGCGGATTGCGCGGGGCGAGGGAGAGCAGCCCGACCTCCGAGGAGGAGAAGCTCTCGCAGGAGAGGTCCCAGCACGACCAGCCGCCGGTGCCGCCGTGGCCGAGGTAATCCACCAGCCCCATGCCCTGGATCGCGGCCTTCAACCCGTTGTTGTCCGCCCCCTGGACGTTGCCGTAGTACGTCCAGAACGACGGCGGGTTGGCGTAGGGTGCGGTGCGGATCTTCTCCTGGTAGGGCCAGATGTCATCGTTCTGCCCGATGACGCCGCCATGCGCCACCAGCAGCACATTGCCGTAATGGTCGTCCTGCACCGGCTGATCCTCGTAGGCCAGGATCATGGCGAGGTCTTGGTCCAGATCCCACGGACCGATCGGCGAGAGGCGGCCCACCATGATCGGCCGGTCGTTGTCCAGCGTGAAGGGGTTGCCGTACGGGTCATCGGACGGATCGCCCCACGGGATCAGGTCCGTCCCCGGGCCGTTGCACAGGGGGATGTCGTCCACGTCGCCCACCAGCAGGCAATAGTGCTCCGCGCCCTTGGGGGTGGCGTTGTACCAGCTCCTGATCGCGCTCTGGATGTTCATGCAGATGGGTCCGATGTCGTCCACGAACCGCATGGTCACCTTGAGGCCGCGGGCGTTCTTCTGGGCGACGAGCGGCTGGAGGTTCTGCTGGTAGATCTGGCGACAGATGATGAGGTAGTAGCCGCTGTAGGTGCGCGGATCGGCCACCACGCTGGGTCCCACCGACTGCCAGTTCGTGAGGAGGCGGGAGATCACGTTGCGCTGGGTGCGCGTGGTGAGCGGCAGGGTCAGTCCCGGTCCGTCGTGAACGAACCGGTAGCGGACGCGCGTCGAGACGTCCACCAGGCCGGAGATGGGATCCCAATGGAACGGGTACGTCTCGCAGCTCGCGGTGGGGAGAAACCCCAGCAGCGCGTGCGTGGGGACGGGGCTCGGGCCCTCCGAAGCCGGCCAGAATCCCGGCAGCGCGTAGATGCTGTCGTTGCGCACGAACACCTCGTCGGATCCGTCGTGCAGCAGGGCCTCGAGCGGCGCCGGCCACACCAGGTAGCCGGGCAGCGCCACGCTCGCGGACACCTCGGGCGGCAGCATCACGGCGGCCCCCGCTCCGGTCGCCAACCCGAGATCGAAGCGGCAGACCGGCAGATTGGGGGCGCCGAGCATTCCCAACCCGGGAAGCCCGGGGACCTCGATGGACTGATACACGCGGCCGTCGGTTCCGGTCTTCTGCGTCACCCAGAAGCCGGAGATGGCGACGTCGAGCACGGACTGCGAGGGGCTCGAGGCATCGGCGTTGAACGCGACGCTGGCCGGCGTGCCCGGCGGCTGCGTGTCCAGGGGCACCCAGATGCGCCCGGACTGGGCCAGCCCCGGGGCCGCGACGAGGAGGGCCGCGGCCAGCGTCAGGGGTGCGGCGAAACAGGCTCGAACGACCGGGCGAAGCATGGCGGTCCTCCAGTCCCGAACCGGGGCCCGAGAACTCCTCGATGCTGGGCCTGGCGGGAGGTCGGGTCCACCGGGTCTCCACCCCATCCAATCCCGCTCGCCAGCCAAAGCGCACGCCGCCGCCCCCCCGGGCCCGATCCGCTCCGTCCCCGCCCCGCCTGTTCGCTTTGCGCCGGACGGACGTAAGGGATAACCGGAGCGGCGCATCGGGGGCGGGCGGAAGCAGCCGCTGCGGGCCCGGCGGCAACGCCGGCACGCGCCCCCGGCAGGCTGCGGCCCGGGTCCGGCGAGGCCGCTGTTCGGCGCGCAGCTTGTCCCGGACGACATTCCCCGAGGCGACCATGACGCTTCCACACCAGACGCGCGCGACCCCCCGGCTGACGCTGGCCCTGCTCGCGATACTCCCTCTCGTCGCCACACCCATTCCCGCCGCCGTCGTCACCTGGTCGAACCCCGCCGGCGGGGACTGGAACGTGGCCAGCAACTGGAACGCCGGCGCAGGCCCCGTCCCGGGTGCAAGTGACACCGCGGTCATTGCGCTCGATGGGACCTACACGGTCAGGGTGATCGGAGACGTCTCGGTGGGATCGCTCGCCCTGGGCGGCGGCGCCGGCGTGCAGACGCTGCGCCTGGAATCTCTCAACGTGGCTCTGGGGTACGCGACACTGACCATCGCGAGCGGGTTCACCAACTACGGGACGGTCGAGCTGACCAGCCAGACCAACCTCTTCACCACCACGCTCGCGGTGACAAGCGGCGTCCTGCTCAACGCCCCCGGCGCCGCGCTGAACGTGCTGGCCGGGGCCGGTGGGTCCCGCACCCTCGCCGCGGCGCTGGACAACCACGGGACGGTGACCCTGGGCTGGCCGCTCACCATCAGCCGCGCCGATGCCGCCCACGTCAACCAGACGGACGGAACCATCGCGGTGAGCGGGGGGAACCTGACCGTGACCCAGAGCGGGACCTCCCCCAGCTTCACCAACCACGGCACGATGACCGTGGGCACCGGGCGCACCTGGACCCTCACCGGCGGCGCCTTCACCCACGACGGGACCCTGTCGGGCCCGGGCACCCTGGCGCTGAGCCAGGTGAGCCCGGCGGACTTCAACGCCGCCCACACCCTGGGCGCCATCTCGCTCAACAACTCCACCGCCAGCTTCGCCACCGACCAGAGCACCGCCACCACCGCCTTCACCCTCACCGGCTCGACCGTCAACGGGCCCGGAAGCCTCACCAACGTGGCGGGCAAGACCGTGGTGGTGAACACCTCCACCCTCAACGCGGCGCTGGTGAACCAGGGGACCGTGGTGTGGCAGCGGGCGTGCTCCCAGAACGGGGCGCTGACGGCGGACCCCGGCTCCACCCTGCGGGTGGAGTCGCTCAACGTGGCTCTGGGATACGCGACACTGACCATCGCGAGCGGGTTCACCAACTACGGGGCGATCGAGCTCACCAGCCAGTACAACCAGTTCACCACCACCCTGGCGGTGACGAGCGGGGTGCTGGTGAACGGCCCCGGAGGTGCGCTCAACGTACTGGCCGGGGCCGGTGGCTCCCGCACCCTCGCCGCGGCGCTGGACAACCACGGGACGGTGGCGCTGGGCTGGCCGCTGACGATCAGCCGCGCCGGCGCCGCCCACGTCAACCAGGACGATGGCACCATCGCGGTGAGCGGGGGGAACCTGAACGTGACCCAGAGCGGGACCTCCCCGAGCTTCACCAACCACGGCACGGTGACCGTGGGCACGGGGCGCACCTGGGCCGTCACCGGCGGAACGCTGCGGAACGAGGCGGGAGGCGTCATCCAGGGCAGCGGCGCGATCAACGTCTCGAGCACCGCGTTCACCGACGACGGCACCTTCAGTCCCGGCGCCTCGCCCGGGATCTTGAGCGTCGCCGGCAACCTGCCGCAGACCGCGAACGCCGCGATCCGCATCGAGCTGGGGGGCACCGCCGCCGGCACCGGCTTCGACCGGCTGGCGATCTCCGGGGCCGCCACGCTCGCGGGGACGGTCCAGATCACCCTGTCCGGCGGATTCCTGCCGGCCCCGGGCGATCAGTTCCGGGTCCTGACCTACGCTTCGAGGACCGGCCCCTTCCCGCGGATCAGCGGCGTGGAGCTCGGGAACGGGCTCGCGCTCGAGCCCAGGTTCGACGCCACCGGTCTCACCTTGGTGGCGGTCTCGCAGCGCTGGACCGAGCTGTTCCCGCCGGGTCCCGCCCCGGACGCCCGCGAGAGCCACAGCGCCGTCTACGATCCGGCCACCAACCGCATGGTGGTCTTCGGCGGCGTCTCGGACGCAGGGCCGTTGAACGACGTGTGGGTGCTCACGAACGCCAACGGCCAGGGCGGCATCCCGGCGTGGGCGCAGCTTGCCCCGGCGGGCGGACCGCCCGGCGCCCGCGCCCACCACAGCGCGGTCTACGACCCCGCGAGCAACCGGATGATCGTCTACGGCGGCGACGACGCCACGGGCGCGACCCCGGCCATGTTCGACGACGCTTGGGTGCTGACCAACGCGAACGGCCTGGGCGGCACGCCGGAGTGGATGCCCTCGAGCCCCGGCGGCAGTCCTCCCCCCACGCGGACGCAGCACACGGCGGCCTACGACGCCGCGAACGATCGGATGATCGTCTTCGGGGGGAATCCGGCGGCAGGCTCGTGCGCGTCGGGCCTCGACGACGCGTGGGTGCTCGCCAACGCCAGCGGCGTGGGCGGGACGCCGACCTGGACGCAGTTGAGCCCCACCGGCGGGCCCCCGGGCCCGCGCTGGTCCCACAATGCGTCGTTCGACCCGGCCAGCAACCGCATGACCGTCTTCGGCGGGGATCTCTCGTGCTCCTCGTCGGACAACCAGGTGTGGGTGCTCACCGAGGCCAACGGCCTGGGGGGCGCGCCGGCCTGGGTCCAGCTCACGCC
>JBBIHL010000188.1:0-6288 GCA_037447075.1 Candidatus Eiseniibacteriota bacterium
CGCGCGCGCCGGTGTTCATCTCGACCAGCAGCCTCACCAAGGCCTACGGCCTGGGGGGCCTGCGCCTCGGGTGGGTGGCGGCGCAGCCGGACGTGCTGGAGCGTTGCCTGGCGGCGCGCCACGCCTTCTCGGTCGAGCCCGTCCATGCCAGCGTGCGCGCCGGGCTCGACCTGCTGCCGCGGCTCGACGCGCTCCGCCGCCGCGGCCACCGCGTCGTGGCGCGCAACCGGGAGCGGTGGCGGGCGCTGACCGGGCGGCTCCAGGCGTTCGCGAGCGCGGTCGGAAACGCGGCGCCCGTGACGTGGTGCCGGCTGGGGGACGGCGGAGCGGGGGACCAGTTCTCCGACTATGCGCTCTCCCACCACGGGGTGGCCGTCACGCCCGGGCGCTTCTTCGGCGATTCCGGTTGCGTGCGGGTCTCGCTGGGCGGCCGGCCCGCCGAGTTCGATCGCGCGCTGCAGGCGCTGGAGAGGGCCTATCAGGACTGGATGGCCCTGGCCGGTTCGCGGGGGGGGCGAGGATGACCGAGCCCACCTTGCTGCAGCGCATCGAGCGGGACCTGGCGGCGGCCATCAAGGCCCGGGACGCGGACACCTTGAGCACGCTGCGCATGCTCAAGGCGGCGCTGCTGGAGGCGCGGACGCGCAAGGCGAAGGAGGCGGAGTTCGCGGGCGAGGAGCAGGTCGAGATCCTCCGGCGCTACGTCAAGAAGCGCCGCGAGACCATCGAGGAGCTCAAGAAGGTGGGGCGCGAGGACCTGGTGGCCCGGGAAGAGCGGGAGATCCAGGTCACGCAGCGCTACCTGCCGGCGGGCATGGGCGAGGACGAGCTGCGCCGCATCGTGGCCGACGCCGTGGCCCGGCTGGGGGCGGCCGGGCCCAGGGACCTGGGAAAGGTCATGGGCGCGGTCATGGCGCAGGTCAAGGGCCGCGCCGACGGGGCGGCGGTGAGCCGGCTGGTGAAGGAGGCGCTGGGAGGGTAGCGCGGGCCTTCGCGGGGGGCGTCCGCTCTAGCCGCGCGGCGCCACCACCAGCGCGGTGATGTCGTCGCTCTGGCTGGCGGCCCCGCGGAACAGCTCCACCTCGCGGACGATCCGGTCCAGCACCTGCTGGGCCGGAGTGGCCGCGCAGTTCCGCCAGAGCTCGAGCAGGCGTTCCTCCCCGAACTGGTCGCCGCGCGGGTCGGTGGCTTCCGAGACCCCGTCGCTGTAGAGCAGAAGCGCGTCGCCCGGCGCGAAGGGGGCGAGGCCCTGCTGGTATTCCACGTCCTCGACCACCCCGAGCAGCAGCCCGCCCTCCGAGAGCTCCTCTACCCGCCCGTCCGGGCGGCGCAGCAGCGGCGGGTTGTGGCCGGCGCTGGTGTAGGCCAGCGTCCCGCGCGCCACGTCCACCTCGCCGTAGAACATCGTGACGAACTTGCCCTGCGAGGTGCTGCGCGCCACCTGGGCGTTCACGCGGCGCATCACCTCGCTGGCCGCGCGCTGGCCCGTGGCGTGGGCGCGCAGCGCCGCCTGCACGTTGGACATCAGCAGCGCGGCCGGCATGCCCTTGCCGGAGACGTCGGCGATGGCCAGGGCGAAGCGGCCCTTCGAGAGCGGGTAGTAGTCGAAGTAGTCGCCGCCCACCGCCCGCGCCGGGATGACCCTCCCGTTCACCTCCCAGGGGCCGAAGATCATGGGCGCCGAGGGCACCAGGGCCAGCTGGGTGGTGCGCGCCACCTGCAGCTCCTGCTCCAGCCGCTGCTTCTCGCGTTCCGCCTCCTGGAGCCGCGCGTTCTCGAGCACGCTGGCCGAGTGGGTCGCGATGATGTTGAGCAGCTGCGTGTCGTACGGCGTCCACTGCCGGCCGGGCTGGCGGTGGGTCACGGCCAGGATGCCCGTCATGCGATTGCCCACCTTGAGCGGCACGGCCAGGATGGAGCGCACCCGGCTCTGCGCGTTGCGCAGCCCGGGGAAGCGCGGATCGGAGAGCAGGTCCGTGCTGGCGAGCGGCTCGCCGCGCGTGAGCATCCAGCCGGTCACGCTGGCCGAGATGGCGAAGTCGAGCGGGTCCGTGTCCCGCGGCCGCTGCCGGATCATGGTGTGCAGGGGGGGGGCGGGCTCGTTGCCGAGCAGCTTGATCGAGCCCTCCTCCGCCTCGAGCATGGAGGTGGTCTTCTCCACGATCCAATCGAGGATCTGCCTGAACTCGGCGGTGGAGGCCACCACCTGGCACAGCTGCGAGAGGAAACCCAGCTCGGCCTGCAGCCGTCGCGGATCGGGAAGCTCGCTGGTCACCTGGGTCACGGTCATGGCGGGATTCTGGGTTGGGGACGCGAGCAGTGTAGCCTTCGGCCGGGGGGCGGAGCAACGTACGGCGACGCCCTCGGCCGCTTTGACCCGTTCGGGAGGGCCGCCTATACTGCCGCGCGGTCGCAGATGCGTCGCTCCGCCTCCCGTCCACGGAGTGGGGATACCACCATGCAGGCCACGGTCTCCGAGAGCTATCGCAACCTCCTCGTCGAGCGCCGCGAAGGCGTCACCGTGCTCACGGTGAACCGCCCGGCCGTGCTCAACGCCCTGAACCGCGAGACCCTCTCCGAGGTCGAGGCGGCCGTCGCCCGCTTCGTCGCGGATGCGGAAGCGCGTGCCCTGGTCGTGACCGGGGCGGGGGAGAAGGCCTTCATCTCGGGCGCCGACATCAACGAGCTGGCGGTCCTGGACCCCCGCGGGGCCGAGGAGATCTCGCGCTTCGGGCAGCGCGTGGTGGGGGCCCTGGAGCGCTCCCCCAAGCCGACGATCGCCGCGATCAACGGCTACGCCTTCGGCGGGGGGCTGGAGCTGGCGCTCGCCTGCCACATGCGCCTGGCGAGCGACAACGCGGTGATGGGGCTGCCCGAGGTCTCGCTGGGCATCATCCCCGGCTACGGGGGCACCCAGCGGCTCCCGCGCGTGGCGGGCCGCGGCATGGCCTACGAGCTGGTGCTGAGCGGGCGGCGGGTGAAGGCCGATGAGGCGGCGCGCATCGGGCTGGTCAACCGCGTGGTGGCCCAGGGGGAACTGCTGGGCGAGGCGGTGAAGCTGGCCCAGAGCATCGTCCGGAACGCGCCCCTGGCGGTGCAGGCGGCGCTCGAGGCCATCACCCGCGGCACCGAGATGGCCCCGGAGGACGGGCTGCGCTTCGAGAGCAGCTGCTTCGGGATTCTGGCCTCGACGCGCGACATGCACGAAGGCCTCAAAGCGTTCCTGGAGAAACGGCCTCCGCAATACCGCGCGGAATAGACGCGAAGAACGCTGCCGCCGGGCCGCCCGGCGGCGAAGGAGTCAAGGAGGACTCTGTGGAACTCGTCGCCCCGCTCCTGCTCTCCCTGGTGCTGGGCTCCCTCATCGGCTGGGAGCGTCAGGCCGGCCGCAAGCCCGCCGGCATGCGGACCCACGTGCTCGTTTGCCTGGGCTCGACCACCTTCGTGCTGCTTCAGGACTTCGCGGTCGAGCGCTACGGCGGCGCTTCCGATCCCACGCGCCTGGTGGCCGCGGTGATCACCGGCATCGGGTTCCTGGGCGCGGGCACCATCCTGCGCACCACCGAGGGCTTCGTGCACGGCCTCACCACGGCCGCCAGCGTCTGGATGGTCTCCGCCATCGGATGCGCGGTAGGAGTACACGCCTACCGGCTCGCGACCGCCGTCACGGTGATGGTGCTGGTGGTGCTGCGCGGCTACCGCTGGCTGGAGGGCGTCCTCTCGCCGGAGGATGCGGCGGGGGAGAACCGGTAGCGCGGCCCCCCTACGCGGGGACCTCGGTCCGCTCCAGCGCTTCCAGCACCAGGTCGCCCATGCGGCTCGTGCTGATGCCCGAGTCGCTTCCCAGCGACGGGATGCGCCGGCTGCACAGCAGGCCCGCCACCGTGTCCTCGAGGCGGGCGGCCGCGCGCGCTTCGCCCAGGTAGTCGAGCATCATCTGCACGGCCATGATCGTGGCCAGGGGGTTGGCCACGTTCTTGCCGGCGTACTTGGGCGCTGAGCCGTGGATGGGCTCGAACAGGCTCACCTGCCCGGGGTGCAGGTTGCCGCTGGCGGCGATGCCCAGGCCGCCCTGGATCATGGCGGCCAGATCGGTGAGGATGTCTCCGAACATGTTGCTGGTCACCACGGTGTCGAACCACTCGGGGTTCTTCACGCACCACATGGTGGCGGCGTCAATGTAGGCGTGGTCGCGGGCGACATCGGGGTACTCGGCCCCGACGGCCTCGAAGGTGCGCGTCCAGAGGTCCATGGCCCGCACCGCATTCGCCTTGTCCACCAGGGTGAGCTTCTTGCGCTTGCCGCGCCGGCGCGCCAGCTCGAATGCGTAGCGCATCACGCGCTCCACTCCCTTGCGCGTGAAGATGATCTCCTGGGTCGCGATCTCGTCGGGGGTGCCCTTCTTGAAGAACCCCCTCATGCCCGCGTAGGCGTCCTCGGTGTTCTCGCGCACCACCACGAAGTCCACGTCCTCCGGCTTCTTGTCCTTGAGCGGGCAGAGGTGCTCGGCGTAGAGCCGCACCGGCCGCAGGTTCACGTAGAGGTCCAGCTCGAAGCGCAGCTTGGCGATGATGCCGAACTCCAGCAGCCCGACCTCAATGCGCGGATCGCCGATCGCTCCCAGCAGGATCGCATCGTGTCGCTTCACTTCGTCGAACGCCGCTTCGGGGAAGATCTCCTTCGTCTTCAGGTAGTGCTCGGCTCCGAAGGGGTAGCGGGTGGTCTCGACGCGGAACCCTTCCAGGTCGGCGAGGCGCTCCAGAACGCGCAGGCCCTGCTGCACGACCTCGGGCCCGATGCCGTCTCCGGGGATGACAGCCACGCGATGCTCACGGGGCATGGCGGGCTCCTGCGGAGGTGGAGTCGCCCAGCGTCGAGAAGTGGATGGGGGCGTCGCTCCAGGATCGCACCGGGGCCCCCGAGCGACGCGCCGGAATGAAGCGCCAGTCGCGCAGGATCCCCACCGCGGCCCCGATCAGCGAATCGGGCCACAGCGCGGGGTCCATGAACGGCGGCTCGGCCACCATCACCCGTCCCTGCTCGTCCACCAGGACCGGGATCATGGCCGCGTGCCCGCGGCCGACCGGCGTCACCCCGGCTGGGTAGTGAGGCTGCGGGGCCACCAGCGCCCCGGCCGGCTGGTCGGGTTGCACCAGCTCGTCGTACTTGGGGCGCTCGGGCGAGGTGAGCAGCGCCACCGCCGACTTGCCGCGCAGCAGCCACGGGGGCAGCGAGTCCAGCCGTCCGGCCGAGAGCCGCAACCGCGCGCGCGCGAGCGCGGCCTGGTCGAACAGCGAGTCCAGCCTCACGGCCTCGCCGAACGCCATCAGGGCATTGCCGCGGCGGCCCGCCCGCCATTCCGAGAGTCCCCAGTAGTAGTGGGCCTCCGGCAGGATGGGATCGAGCAGGCGGCCGCGCTCGAAGGAGCGTCCCGCCTCCTCCCAGCGGCCGAGCCGCGCCTGGAACACGCCCAGCAGCACCCACTCCTTGCCCGACCAGGGGCGTTGCTCGGCGGCGCGCTGCTGGTCGCGCAACCCCCCTTCCCAGTCGCCGCGCCGCGCGGCCAGCTCGGCACGCGCCCGCCACACGTACCAGATCCAGCCGTCGAACTGCCCGTTGGTCCACACCGTCTGCCGCTGCCAGGGGTAGGGGACGCGCCGTGAGCGGGGCTGCGAGTCGGTCATCGCGGGCGTCAGCTGCAGACCGGAGAGGAGCACGGCCGCGCTGTCCCAGCTCGCCAGGCGCGCATGGAGCAGCCCCATCTCCAGCTCCAGGTCGGGGTCGCGGCGCACCAGCGGACGCAGCTTCTGCAGCTCCTCGAGCGCCCGGGCGTAGGCGCCGATCTCCTCGTAGGCCTGGGCGTTCTTGGCCAGATTTTCGTCGGATTCATTCAGGCCTTCGTCTTCGCCCTGCTGACCCTCGTCTTCCTGAAAATTGCCGCCACGGCGGAAGAACACTAATTGACTTATCAATGACTAACCGAAAGGAAAAGGTATGACAGAAGACGTTGCACGACTGTTTGCGGCCGCCATCGCCATCGGTGTCGGAGGCATTGGCCCGGCGCTCGGCATCGGCCTGCTCGCAGCGAAAGCCATGGAAGCCATGGGTCGGAATCCGGAAGCTACCGGGAAGATCCAGGTGCCGATGCTGATCGCCATGGCCTTCACCGAAGCCATCGCCATCTACGCGCTGGTCGTGGCCCTGATCATTAAGTTCGTCTAGGCGCGGGAGTGCTATCCCCTCCGCCGCTTCGCAAGAATGCATGGGTGAATTGATTGAAAAACTCGG
>JBBIHL010000189.1:0-6279 GCA_037447075.1 Candidatus Eiseniibacteriota bacterium
AGCGCCGCCTCGACCGTCTGCACGAAGTCGCCCGGCAGCTCCGGCCTGGCGTCGCGCAAGGGCACACGCTCGCCGCGCTGGTGCTTCCGCAGAAGCTCCTCGAGCGACGAAGCGGCGACCGGGAAGGACGCCGTCACCAGGCGGTAGAGCAGCACCCCGAGCGAGTAGAGGTCGGAGGCCGGCGTCGCCCGCTCGCCGCCCAGCACCTCGGGCGCCGCGTAGAGCGGCGTCGTGGACGGCACCATCGCGCTCTCGCGCTCGCGCACGGCGCCGAAGTCCATGAGCACGATGCGCCCGCCCCGCTCGCGCATGACGTTTCCGGCCTTGAGGTCGCCGTGCACCAGGCCCGCGGCGTGAACGGCCGCCAGGGCGCGGGCCAGGTCCTTCCCGATCGCCGCCGCCTCGGCCGCGCTCATCGGCCCGTGCTCGGCGAGCCAGTCCTCGAGCGTGACGCCGTGCAGCAGATCGGTCCACAGGCCGGCCGTGCCGCCGTGCACGTCGGCTCCGTAGACCGTGAGCACGTTCGGGTGGCGCACCCGCGCCAGCCGCCGCGCCTCGTCGAGCCCGCGCCGCGCGCTGCCGCCCTCGGGGGCGCGCCGGAGCTTCAATGCCACCTCGCGCTGGAGAGCGGGGTCCCAGGCGCGATACACCTCCCCCGAGGAGCCCTCGCCCAGCTTCTGGAGCGCCTCGAGCGGACCCCACCGGAAGAGGCTCGGGCCCCGCGGGCCCGCTGGGTCGTCGCCGGCGGTGGGGGCATGCCCTCCGGCACCGGGCGGTGCTTCGCCCGGCAGCGGCGACTCGTGCAGCCTGCAGTAGGCGCCGGCCACGTGCTCCAGCCGCGAGAGCTGCCGCAGCCGCGAAGCGAGCGCCGGCGTCTCGCGGCCCTCCGGCCAGTCCACGCGCTCGCCGTTGGCGATCCGCTCGGCCGCGCGCAGCAGGGTGTTCAGCTCATCGTCTCTCATCCATGACCTCCGCGAGCCGCACCAGGGCGCGCGCCACGGTCATGCGCGCCGCGTTGGCGGTGGGCTTGCCGATGGCCTCGGCGACCTCCTGGTGGGTGAAGCCGAGCTCGACGCGCAGGATCACCGCCTCCTGCTCCTCCTCCGGCAGCTGCGCCAGCGCCGCCTCGTAGGCCTCCAGCGTCTCCCGGCCGATCGCCTCCTCCACCAGCGATGGCCCCGGGTCGGCCAGGTGGGGAGATGCCGGTCCGCCCGCGGGGCGACGCGCCGAGCGGCGGATCTCCTCCCGGATCGAGTTGAGCAGGATGCGCCGCAGGTAGGCGAGGAACGCCCCCTCGCGGCGGGGCTCGAACTCGTTCAGGTGTGATAACGCCCGGATGAGGGTGACCTGCACAAGGTCGTCGGTGTCGGCGAGCCCGCGGGCATGGCCGGGGAGGCGCCCGTGAGCCCAGCGCTTGAGGGTGGGAAGGTAGCGGCCGAGCAGGCGCTCCCGCGCCGCCGCGTCGCCCTGGCGGACGAGCTGGAGGAGGGCGGCGGTGGACTCCAGCCCGGTCCCCCCCGCCTCGGTCTGGGGCGACCTGAGGGGTTGGTCCATGCGGTCACTCCCGCCCCGGGCGTGGATCCCCACGGGCGGGCGAGTGGGATCGCCCGCGGCCGTGGCCCCGACGCCGGGGTGTCGGGAGAAGCAAACGCCCGCGCGCCGCGGGCGTCAAGGGCGGGGGTCGAGGGAGACTCCCCCGCCGGACGATGGCGTCCGGGAGCATCGCGGGCGGGTGAGGCGCGTCAGGCCGGGTTCGCCTGCGCTCAACGGGGGGTAAGCCGGGCCGGAGCTCTCCGCGCCCATTGAGAGCTCCAGCGTGGGTGCAAGAACCGATGCTGCTGCGCGAAAGCGACGGTCCGCCGCCTACGGCCGCGCATCCTCGGGCAGGCGCGAGAGGATGGTCTCGAATGCGTCGCGGGCACTGGCCATGACGCGCTCGGCCTCATCGCGGCCGGGTCCCTCATGCTCGCCCGGGTAGCGAAACTTCCATGCATACTCGGTGAGAGGTGCGACCCGATCGACCAGAGGTCGCAGCGTGGAGTCGAATCTCAAGCACGCCTCGCCGAGCTCCTCCAGACTGTGCGTCTTCACCGCCTGCTGGCAATGAAACACGACATCGTCGAGAAGCGGCGGACTGGCAGCCAGGCCTACCCCCGCCGCGCGCAGATCGGTGGCGGACTTGCTCAACCACGCCCGCGTGTCGGCAATGCGGGCCGCATCATGCGGCATGGAGGAGTTTCCCTTCGCGGAGCACGGTTCCGGGCAACGAGGCCCGGAGGTGGGTCCGGGCGAAGAACCACCCGTGCGTGCATACGAGCGCGTCCACCGCGGTCCCCGTGCCCCGCAGCACCTCGTAGGCAAGTCGGCTACGCCGACGTTCCGGTGGAGCATCGTCCGGAACGATGATCAGAAGGTCGTAGTCGCTGTCCGGGTCCGCATCGCCGCGCGCGACGGAACCGAACAAGTAGATGCGTTCCGGCCGGTAGGCCCCCACGAGCCGTTCGACCACGACGCGAAGCCTGGGGTCACGCTCCAGGATTGGGTCGGTCATCCCTCATCCACCGCAAGGCGCAGCGCGAACGGTTGAATCAGCGGCGACGGCTTCGGGTCGCGCCCCACTCGTTTCGGCCGGAGCGGGAGCCGGGCATCCCGAACCGGCTGCTCGCGGCACATCGTCCACGAACCCTCGACACCGTGGGGTTCGACCGCTCCGACTGCGCCACGCGGAGGGTTTCTATCAGCTCGGGGCAGGTGAAGCAACCGGCCACTGGCCATGGACCGATCACCAGCCCTCGGCGGTCCGCCAGGCGGACGGGATGGGCAGCGGCGGAAGGCGCGGGAGGCGCCGCGGGCAACGGCGAGCCGTGCCGAGACTCGGGGGCGCGCGAAGCCACCGGCCCGCCCGGCCGTGCTACGCTGCCCGAGCATGCATCTCCCGCCCGCACCTTTCGCCTGCCTCCGATTCGAGAACCTGGACTCCCTGACCCAGCTCGAGGAACTCTCGGCGCTCGCGGGCCCCGTGGCGGAGCTGCGGCGGGAGCCCATGCCGGCCCCCGGCTTCTCCGGCTCGACGCTCGAGCGCATGCACGTGCGCCTGCGCACGGGCGAGAACCTGCGGCTCGTCCTCAAGCGCGTGGACCTCGCGCGGGCCTGGACCGCGTTCCGCACGGCGGACTCGAGCGGCCGCGAGGCCCGCCTGCTGGCCGAGCCGGCGCTGGCCGCGGTGTGGAGCGCGTTCGCCTGCCCCTACCTGGCCTTCGCAAGCGACGGCGCGCAGGTGGGGTTGCTGATGCGGGACCTTGCCGATGATCTGCTGCCCGACGCACGGACACCGCTCGCTTACGCCCAGGAGGGCGCCCTGCTCGACGCGCTGGCCACCCTGCACGCCCGCCACTGGGAATCGCCGGCCTTGGATCTGCCCTGGCTGGCCCGTCCCGGTCAGCTCCTGGGCATGCTGGGCCCGCGTGCGGCGGTCGAGGTGGCGAGTCGCCAGGGGCCTCATCCCTTCTTCGAGAAGGTGGCCGAAGGTTGGACCGCCGCGCTCGAGCGCCTGCCCGATCGGATCGCGGCTCTCCTCACGCAGGCCCCGGAGGAGCTGTCGGCCCGCTACGCCGATCTGCCGCGCACGCTGGTGCACGGGGACTGCAAGGTGGCCAACTTCGCGCCGCTCCCCGACGGCCGCGTGGCGGCGTTCGACTGGAGCTGCCTCGCCGCGGGCTCGCCGGGGCTCGAGGTGGGCTGGTACCTGGCCGTCAACGCATCCCGGCTCACCGGCAGCAAGGAGGGGCTGCTCGCGCGCTACCGCGGCCTGCTGGAAGGGCGGCTCGGCGCGCGCCTGGCGGATGCGCCGTGGTCCCGGACCGAGGAGCTCGCGATCCTGGCCGGGGCGCTGATGCTGCTCTGGTCCAAGGCCCTCGCCCTCGAGGCCGGGGCGCCGTGGGCGCGCTCGGAATGGGATTGGTGGGCCGAGCGCCTCGGGCGCCTGGCGTAGGGCGCGCCGCGCCGGACGGCGGCGGACCCCCCCCGGCGCGACGCCCGGTCAGCGCCAGACGCTCGCCACGAGCGGCGCCGCCATCCCGGCCACTCCCGCGACCATGAAGCAGTAGGCCACCTGGAAGCTGAAGGCCCCGAACCAGGGTCCGAGCGCGGCGGCGATCGCGAAGCTCCAGACGGCGCCGAGCAGCGCGCCGATTCCGGTCGCGACGATCAGGCGCGGCACGGCCGGCCACGGCGCGCTCCATTCGGCAAAGCCGGCCGCCGCCCGCGGCACGATCAGCGCGAGCGGCACCAGCCAGGTGGCGAAGGCCTGCAGGTCGCCGGCGCCGTACCCGCGCCGGGCGGCCACGTTGAGCACGGCGGCCAGCATGCCGGCCACGAACACCGCCAGCACCAGCCCCAGGTAGCGCGCGGTCCGCCGACCCAGAAGCGTCATGGCCTCCTCCCCCGCCGGTCGTGCCGGTGCGGCGACCTCGAATGCGCAACACCCCCGCCCTTGCGCGCTCCCGCGCGCCACGCTGACACAAGGGAGAACCCGAGGCAACCGGTCGCTGGCGACCGTGGGAGGCCCGCGCCCGGCATTCCGCTCGATCGAGGGGAACCGCCCCGGCGTGGGGGCACGCGCCCCGACGATGTGCCCGGAGTGCCTGGCGGCGGCACCGATCCACGACCACCAGGAGCGGAGCTGGCGCCATCTCGACACCTGCCAGTTCAAGACCCTGGTCCATGCCCGGGTGCCGCGGCTGAACTGTCCGAGCCACGGGATCAAGCAGCTGCGCGTGCCGTGGGCGGAGGCTGGGTCGCGCTTCACCGCGCTGTTCGAGGCGCTGGCGATCGACTGGCTGCAGCAGGCGAGCGTGAGCGCGGTGGCGAAGCAGCTGCGGCTCACCTGGGACGAGGCGGACGGGATCTGTCGCCCGAGAGGAGGCGTCACCGGAGAGCGACATTGACCTGCTCGTCGTGTTTGCGACTCGGCCCGGGTTCGATGGCTACATGCAGCTCAAGGAGCACTTGGAATCGGTCCTCCATCGCCGCGTAGATCTGGTGATGGTGGGGGCGCCCAAGCCCTCCGTGCGGCCCGAGATCGAGCGCGAGGCCATTCGTGTCGCGTAGTCTGCGACTCTTCCCCGGGGACATCATCGAGGCGTCGGACCGGATCCTGCGGTACTCGCAGGGAAAGGATCTCTCGACGTTCTCCACAGATCAAATGGCCTTCGATGCAGTGCTCGGGAATCTCCAGATCATCGGAAAGGCTGCGAAGGCAGTTCCCGCCGAGGTTCGTCAACGCCAGCCCGCGGACTTCG
Organism: Candidatus Eiseniibacteriota bacterium; assembly: GCA_037447075.1. Classification (GTDB taxonomy): domain Bacteria; phylum Eisenbacteria; class RBG-16-71-46; order RBG-16-71-46; family RBG-16-71-46; genus JBBIHL01. The sequence goes on from JBBIHL010000189.1 coordinate 5,301, forward strand.
CGATGTCCTCACTTGCGCGTACTTCGGGCTCGACGACGAGACCCTCTGGGACGTCGTGACGAAGAAGGTGCCTCTACTGCGGAATCAGATGCGCGGGATCCTTGACCAGCTCCTCTGACGCCCCAGCGCAACGACGGCGCCCGAATCGCTCCGGGCGCGCCGCGCCGAAAGGCCTCGATGACTGGTGCCGGAGGAGGGAGTCGAACCCTCAACCTCTCTCGAGGACGAGATTGACCATACCATCATTCCCCTCCACTGCGACTTCGAGAGGCCGTCGCGGCCACCGTCGAGACGACGCGGCCGGCGACGCGGACCGGGTGCGCGAGCAGGAGCACCGCGTGCGGCTGGCTCAGGGCGATCCGATCCTCAAGGGCACCAAGTACGACTGGCTGCGCAACCCGGAGGGCCGCAGCTGGAGCGAGGTGCGCGCGTTCAACCTGCTGCGCCAGATCGTGACCCGCGTCGGCAAGGCCTGGGCGCTCAAGGAGGCGGCGATGGAGCTGTGGAACCTGCGCTATGCGGGAGCTGCCGATCGGAACTTCAAGCGGTGGTTCCACTGGGCGCGCTGCAGCCGCCTGGAGCCGATCCGCCAGGTAGCGCTGATGATCAAGCGCCACTGGGCGAACATCCGCACCTACTTCCGCCACCGCATCACCAACGCCGCGGTCGAGGGGCTCAACTCCAAGATCCAGACCGTGAAGGCCCGGGCCCGTGGCTTTCGCAACCGCGAGCGCTTCCGCAACGCGACCTACTTTCACTGCGGCCGGCTCGATCTCTATCCGGCGGGCCTGCGCGCGGGCTCATGAATTGAATTGAATCCAGCCACACCGTTCCCGGAAGACCCGCATTACTGATGCGTCTTTCAATTCAATACGCTTCGTACTCGGGTCGCTTCTGCCCCAGCAGCCAGTGGTCGAACCAGCGGCGGATGTGCTGCTGGTTCTGCACCCGCCGCGACGGCGTCCCGCTGCGCGACAGC
>JBBIHL010000190.1:0-6274 GCA_037447075.1 Candidatus Eiseniibacteriota bacterium
CTACTGGGGAACTCCCGCGCTGCTGGACTCGCTGGAATTCCATTGCGGGATCAATTCGGCGGACGCCGCCGCCGGCTTCCGTTCGGGAAGATTTGACATCGCCGGCAACCTGCCGCCCCGCGACCTGGAGCAAATCCTGCTGGACCGTCGCTTGAAGGCGGGGCTCGCCGAATCCATTCGCAAGAGCATCTACTTCCTGGTCTTTCATCAGAACGGACCTCTGTCAGCCGACCCGAGAATCCGCCAGGCTACGTCGAGCTGCTGCGGCGCACGGTGACCCGGCCGTGGACCGTGATGGAGGTCTGCGGCGGCCAGACCCACAACTTCCTGCGCTTCGGCGTGGACCGCATGCTGCCGGAGGGGGTCACGCTGGTCCACGGTCCGGGCTGTCCGGTGTGCGTCACCCCGGTCGAGATCGTGGACCGCGCCATCGCCATCGCCTCGCTGCCCGAGGTCACGTTCTGCTCGTTCGGCGACATGCTGCGGGTGCCGGGCTCGAGCTCGGACCTGTTGCGGGTGAAGGCGCGGGGCGGCGACGTGCGCGTGGTCTATTCGCCGCTCGACGCCCTGCGTCTGGCGCAGGCCCGCCCCGACCGCGAGGTGGTGTTCTTCGCGGTCGGCTTCGAGACCACCGCGCCCGCCAACGGCATGGCGGCCCTGCGGGCCGCGGCTCTGGGGCTGCCCAACTTCACCCTGCTCGTCGCGCACGTCCGGGTGCTGCCGGCCATGGAGGCGATCCTGTCGCTGCCCGGGACCCGGGTGCAGGGCTTCCTCGCCGCCGGCCACGTGTGCACCGTGACCGGCTACGAGGACTACCTGCCGGTCGCGCGGCGCTACCGCGTCCCGATCGTCGTCACCGGCTTCGAGCCGGTGGACCTGCTGCAGGGGGCCGCCACCCTGGTGGCGATGCTGGAGCGCGGCGAGATGGACGTGCGCAACCCCTACGCGCGCTCGGTGCGGCGCGGCGGGAACCCGGCGGCGCGGGCGGTGATCGGGGAGGCCTTCGAGGTGACGGACCGCACGTGGCGGGGGATCGGCCCCATCCCGGCGAGCGGGTTGCGCCTGCGCGAACGCTACGCCTGGCTGGACGCCGAGCGCCGCTTCGACGTCTCGGAGATCCGCGCGCTGGAGCCCGCCGAGTGCCGGGCCGGAGCCGTGCTGCAGGGCCTGGTGCGCCCCCCCGAATGCCCGGCCTTCGCGGGGAGGTGCACCCCGGAGCACCCGCTCGGGGCGCCGATGGTGTCCTCCGAAGGGGCCTGTGCCGCCTACTACCGGTACCGGCGGCGCGAGCAGGAGGCGGTGGCATGAAGGACCTGGGCGACCTCCTGACCTGCCCGGTCCCGCTGGCCGGGAACGCGACCGTGCTGCTCGCGCACGGCGGCGGCGGGCGGCTGACGCGCGACCTGGTCGAGCGGCTGTTCCTCCCGCGCTTCCGCAACCGCTGGCTCGAGCCGCTCCACGACGGCGCCCTGCTCGACCGCCCCGGAAGCCGCATCGCCTTCACCGCCGATTCCTACGTGGTGCGACCGCTGTTCTTCCCCGGCGGCGACATCGGTTCCCTGGCGGTCCACGGCGCGGTCAACGACCTGGCCATGTGCGGCGCCAGGCCCCTGGGCCTGAGCGCGGCCTTCATCCTGGAAGAGGGTCTGGCCATGGAGACCCTGGAGAGGGTCGCCGGCTCCATGGCCCAGGCCGCGCGCCTCGCCGGAGTGCCCATCGTGGCGGGCGACACCAAGGTGGTGGACCGCGGGCGCTGCGAAGGGCTCTACGTGAGCGTCTCGGGCGTGGGGGTGGTGGCTCCGGGGGTGACGATCTCGCCGCTCGCGGCGCGCCCGGGGGACGCCGTGCTGCTTTCGGGGCCGGTCGGAAGCCACGGCATCGCGGTGCTCTCGGCCCGCGAGGAGCTCGGCCTGGAGCTGGAGGTCGAGAGCGATTCGGCGCCGCTGTGGAGCCTGGTGGAGCGCATGCTGGGCGTGTCGAAGCAGATCCGCTGCCTGCGCGACCCGACCCGCGGGGGGCTCGCGACGGTGCTGCTGGAGATCGCGGCCGCCTCCGGGGTGGGCATGCGGATCGAGGAGAGGGCCATCCCGGTGGAGGACGGCGTGCGCGCGGCCTGCGAGGTGCTCGGCCTGGATCCGCTCTACGTGGCGTGCGAGGGCCGCCTGTGCGCCGTGGCGGCGCCCGCGGTCGCGGACCCGCTGCTGGAGGCGATGCGCGCCCACCCCCTGGGCCGCCGCTCCGCGCGCATCGGGGAGGTGGTGGCGGGGGAGGCGGGCGAGGTCACCCTGCGCACGGTCATCGGCGGCGAGCGCGCCCTGGACCTGCTTTCCGGCGAGCAGCTGCCCCGCATCTGCTGAAGGGCGCCCGGCCGCCCCGGCTCACGGCGACACCGCCTCCGGGGCGGCCGACCCCGGCGCCGGCTTCGCGACCCGGGCCGCCGGCGCCATGAGCGGCAGCAGCGCGATGCACAGGAGGCCCGCCACCGAATCGATCAGCAGCGTGATCGGGTAGCCGAGCCGCTCCACCACCCTGCCCTGCCAGGTGGCCGTGTAGGTGATGACCAGGTTGAGCATCGCCATGTAGGCGGTGAACTGCGTGGCGGCGACGCGCGGCGTGGTCACGTCCATGAACAGCGCGGTGCGCGTCCCGTACATCAGGCCCTGGGCAACCGAGTAGAGGATCACCATGCTCCAGAAGACCGAGACCAGCGCCGGCGGGGCAACCGGGCGGTTCGGGGCCTGCGGGCTCACCGGGAGGATCCAGTGGGCCTGCTGCATCGCCCAGGCCAGGAACAGGGTGGGAAGGGCGGTGCCCACCAGGTAGAGCGCGAGCATCCGGCGGCGGCCCAGGCGGTCGGAGAGCCAGCCGCCGGTCACGCAGCCGAGCGCCGAGACGATGGTGGACCAGAGGTTGAGCCAGCCCACCTGCGCGTCGTTCAACCCCAGCTCCACGGCCAGATTCGACTGGAGCGCCAGGCCCAGCGCGTAGGCGCCGGCCGGCAGCAGCGCGAACAGGACGCCGACCCACGCGGCGCGCGTGCCGGTGAAGGCGCGATACGACGCCACCATGAACTGACGCAGCTCGCTCCGCGCCGCCGCCAGGGCCGGACCGGTGCGCGGGGCGCGCGGCTCGCGCGGTTCGCGCATGGGCAGGGCTACGAGCAGCGTGACCGAGAGGATGCATGCGGCCACGAAGAAGTAGGTGTTGCCGAACCCGAGGTACGGCGTCAGGAACAGCACCCCCGAGCCGCCGATGGCCTGGCCCAGGTAGGCGCCGCCGAACATCAGGCCGTTGGCCAACCCGCGCTCGTCCTCGCGCAGGACGTTCACGGCCAGCGCGTCGATCGCCACGTCCTGGGTGGCGCCGCAGATGTTGTGGAGCAGGATGAGGAGGGTGAAGAGCTTGAGCTGGGCCGTGAAGTTCACGGCCAGGGCGGTCATGAGCGTGAGCACCATGAGGACCTGGGCGATCACGATCCACAGGCGCCGCCGGCCGAAGCGGTCGGAGGAGAACACGTCCACGAACGGGCCGACTGCCCACTTGAACGCCCACGGCAGGTAGAGTGAGCCCACGAACGCGCCGATCTCCGCGGGACCGAGCCCCTGGCGGCGCATCTGCGTGGCGATGGCGGTGGCGGTGAAGCCGAGCGGGATGCCTTCGGTGAGGTAGAGCGAGAAGAACGCGATCAGGCGGCCCCAGCGGCTGGCGAGCGGATCGGGCAGGCCCATCGCGCGAGGGTGGGCGCGGGTCGCCGCGCTGTCAAGGCCGGGAGGGCACTTCCGGGGTCGGCTCATGATGCCGGCATGGACCTCGAGGGCCTGCCGGGCGGAGTGCCGGACGAGCTCGATCGCAACCCGGAACTGGCCTCGTCGGCGGTGCCGCCGGCCCCTCGGGCGGCCTTGCCAGGGCCGGCCACGATGGCCTCGACCGGCCGCGTGGCTCGGCCGAAGACCAGGGCATGGACACCCGGCCGGAAACCCCGAGGCGCCCGCCCGGGATCGGCGCGTCGCGGCACCGGCGTCGCACGCCCCGCGGTGCGCCGGCCGGCCACGCTGTGCCCGTGGCACTGGCAGCCCTCGCCGTGCTGGGATGCGGCCTCGTCGGCTGCGCGGCGGCCCGGGGGCTCGGCCCCGGCAGCCGGGTCCAGGTGGGGATCGCCTCCTACTACGCGGAGGACCACGACGGGCGCCGCACGGCCAGCGGAGAGCCCTTCGACATGCGCCGGCTGACCGCCGCGCACCCCTCGCTGCCCTTCGGCACCCGGGTCCGCGTCACCCACCTGGGCAACGGTCGCGCCGTGGTCCTGCGCGTCAACGACCGCATGGCCTCGAAGGGCGGGAGGATCATCGACGTGTCCTACGCGGCCGCGCGCCGGCTGGGATTCGTGCGGCAGGGTCTGGCGCGGGTGAAGGTCGAGGTGCTTTGACGCCGGGAGCCCGCCGCTGCCTTACCTCAGGTGTCGGCGCAGGAACGCGATCGCCCGAGGCCAGGCCCGCCGGGTCGCCTCGAGGTTCGCGCCTTCCCGCAGGGGCTGCGCGCGCAGAAACCGGTGCCCCGCCCCCTCGAAGAGGTGGCCTCGTCGCTTCTCCCGAGCTGGCCGAGCACGGCGCGGGCCGGCTCGATGGTGGCGTTGACCCGGGCGTCGTCTCCGCCGTAGAGACCGAGCACCGGCGCCCGGATGCGGACGGGCGTGGCGCTGTCGGGCGACGAGCCGTAGAAGACCACGGCGGCCTGCGGGGGCGGGTCGGCCGCGGCGTAGTCGAAGCTCCGTGCGCCGCCCCAGCAGAAGCCCAGGGTCGCGAGCTTGCCGTTGGCGGCGGGCAGGCGCGTGGCATGGGCGCGGACGGCATCGAGCCGGCCCCGGACGACCTCGGGCGTCAGGGCACGGACGAGCTTCACCACGTCGTCGCGACTGGCCACGGAGTCGGTTCCCCCGCTCCCCGGGCCCAGACCCGAGATCAGGTCCGGGGCCACGGCGATGAGGCCCTCCCGCGCCAGCTGGTCGGCCACCGACCGGATCCAGTCCGTGAGGCCGTAGATCTCGTGGATCACCAGCACGACCCCGGCTCTGTCCTTGCGCTCCGGATAGACTACCCACGTGCGCAGCGCCGGCTCGCCTGCTGCGAGCGGCACGTCCACGTACTCTCCATGGCGGGGCGAGCGCTCGAGCGCGTCCTCCGCCGAGTCCTCCGACGGCGGCAGGCTCTGCGCGCGCGACCCGCTGCCGGACGGAGGGGACGCCGAGGTCCGGGCCGCAGCCCGCAGGGGGACCGGCAGAAACAGAAGGAACGCCGCCAGAAACAGGGTCCTCATGGAGACCTCCTGGAGCGCCGAGCCGGCCGGCGCCCGCCGGCCGCCCGGGTCCGCTCGGGCGGCTTCTTGCCGACGCCGGCTTCAATCCGGCGCACGACTTCGAGGAAGCGCTCGACGGGTTCCAGCTGGTCGAGCGCCTCGACCACGCGATCGAGGTCGAGCGCGACGTATTCGTGGACCAGGACGTTCCGGAAGCCCGGCAGCCGCTCCAGCCGGCGAACGAGCTCGGGGGCGAAGCGCGGATCGCGCGAGAGGTTTCGGATCGCTCCGGCGTAGTCCTCGAAGCGCTCGCCGCGACGGGCCGAGAACTCCCCCGCGACGTCGATCACGGCCTGGCAGATCGTCAGCAGGGAGAAGAGGACGTCGTTGTGCAGGCTGAGGTCGTGCTCCAGGGACTCGCGTCCCCGGACCCGGGGCCGCAGCGACTGCAGGTGGTCCAGGTGTCGCCGCAGCTCCGTCAGGCGCTCGACCAGGTGGGTCACGGCCGCCGCAGCGCCTTCAGCTTGATCCCGCGCATTCGCCGCAGGAACGGCTCGAGGTCTGCGGCGCGCAGCTGCGCCTCGCGCACGAATGCGCGATCGGTCGCTTCGTCGGCACAGAACAGGCGCCGTCCCATGGTCACGATGCGACGCGCCAGGAGCGGCGGCGAGTCGTTCAGGATCACCAGGTCCGCGGGCCGACCCTTCAAGGCGGGGGCCAGCCGGGCGGTCAGCTCCAACCGCGCATCGAAGCGCGCGCCGGGCGTGGGGTAGAGGCTCCGGCGGAGGAGGATGCCCAGGTCCACATCGCTCTCGCGGTGGGAACGTCCCTCGGCGTGGCTGCCGAAGAGGTAGAGGGAGACGACGCCGGCCGGCCCTTCCGACTCCATGGCGCGCCGCACCCCCTCGGCGATCCCCGCCCGGTCCATGTCGCGCAATCTAACACAGGGCGGCGCCGGCTCCGCGGCCAGGCGCCTGCCGCC
>JBBIHL010000191.1:0-6270 GCA_037447075.1 Candidatus Eiseniibacteriota bacterium
GGCGCGGGCCACGCGCGACCAGCGCCACCGACGCCGCCACGGTCACCGGCAGCAGCAGCTGCCCGGCGAAGGTCATGTAGTGCCCGACCGGACCGCGCGCGCGCTGGGCGAAGCTCGCGCCCTGGAGCACGAACACGGAGAGCCCCAGCGCCGCGGCCGCCGCCGACGAGCCCAGCAGCACCGCCAGCGCACGGGCCCCGCGACGCGCGTCGCGCGCGTGGAGGGCGGCCAGGGGCACCAGGAGCGGCAGCAGGCCCTTGAGGAGGCTCGCGCCGCGTTCCTCCGAGAAGGCCGTGGCGAGCAGCAGGGCGGCGAGCCAGGCCAGCGCGGGCCATTCCACCGGGGTGCGCGGCCAGCGCTCGTCGCGCAGGAGCAGGAGGGCGAGCGTGAGGGCCGCGCAGAGGGAGGCGGCGATCGTGATGGGGGCGATGCTCCAGGGGAGCGCCGCCGCGAGAAGCAGGAAGCTGGCCTCGCCGGCGACCTGCAGGGCCCGGCGGGCGGGGTTCGCGGACGCCGGGGCGGGCCGGGCTTCAGCGGGCATGCGGGGGCCGCGCGGCCGGGCCGGCGCCGGGGTGCACGTCCCTCCCCGGTTCGACGTGGGTAAAACGGCGCACGGCCGCGAAGCTATCGGAGCGGGTTCGGGGTGTCCAGGAATGGCCCGCGGGTCCGCGGGAGGGCGTCGCTACGCTCTCCCCGCGGCAGCGGCGAAAGTCGTAGGCAAACCCCGCGGGTTCGGGGTATCATGCGGCGAGCTTGCGCGGCCCGGTGCAAGGACGTGGGAGACCGGCGCGCGCAACTTGAGGTTGACAGCGACGATGCAACTTTCCTAGCCTGCCCGCAACCAGTGCCCCTGGGAACCTTGACGGCCCTTCATCCGAGACCGTGCAGCCCGCGCAGGGCGGTCCCGGCCCAGCCCCCTCAATGGACGGGGAGGAGATCATGCGGATCCTAGTCACAGGAGGTGCGGGATTCATCGGGTCGCACCTGGTCGAGGCCCTGCTCGCGCAAGGACACGAGGTCTGGGCCCTGGACGACCTCTCCACCGGCTTCCTCCGCAACCTCGCCGGCTTCGAGCAGAATCCCCGATTCCGCTTCATTAGGGGTGACGTCACGGACGCCCCCCTCGTCCAGCACCTGGTGGCGGACTGCGAGCGGGTGTTCCACCTGGCGGCTGCGGTCGGCGTGAAGTACGTGCTCGAGAACCCGCTGCGGTCCCTGATCGTGAACATCCGCGGCGCCGAGGTGGTCCTGGAGGCCTGCCATCGGCACCGCCGCAAGGTGCTCCTGTTTTCGAGCAGCGAGGTCTACGGTAAGGGCGCGGCGGTCCCCTTCTCGGAGGACGACGACCGGGTGATGGGTCCGGCGCAGAAGCTGCGCTGGTCCTACGCCTGCGGCAAGGCGGTGGACGAGTGCCTGGCCCAGGGCTACTGGCAGCAGCACCGTCTGCCGGTGGTGGTGGTGCGCTGTTTCAACACCTGCGGCCCCCGGCAGAGCGGCGCCTACGGAATGGTCATCCCCAGCCTGGTCGCGCGCGCCCTGCGCCACGAGCCCATGCAGGTCTACGGTGACGGCCAGCAGTCGCGCTGCTTCTCGGCGGTCAGCGACGTGGTGCGTGGAGTGCTGCTGCTGGCCGACGAACCCCGGGCCGAGGGTGAGGTGTTCAACATCGGCACCGACGAGGAGATCACCATCCTCGAGCTGGCGCAGCGCATCAAGCGAGTGACCGACAGCCGCTCGCCGATCGAGTTCGTGCCCTACGAGCAGGTCTACGGCCACTCGTTCGAGGACATGCGCCGGCGCGTGCCGGACCTGCGGAAGCTCGGGGCGTTCGTGGGCTATCGCCCGCAGGTCAAGCTCGACGACCTGCTCGAGCAGGTCATCGAGCACACCCGGCTGGAGCTGGGGCTTCACGAGCCGGCGGCCGCCGAAGCCTGACGGGGTGGGGGCCGCCGCCGGGCGGGCCGGAGGCGCCGAACGCACCGTGTGACGCACCCGCTGGCTGCACTCCTGCTTTCCGCCGCCCTCGCGTTGCTGCTCACCCCCCTCGCCCGCCGCCTGGCGTGGGCGGTGGGCTACCTGGACCATCCCGAGGCGCGCAAGCTCCACACCCACGCCACCGCCCTGCTGGGCGGCGTGGTGGTGTTCGTGGCGGCCCTCGGCGGCTGCGGCCTCGCCGCCTGGTTGCTGCGCGCGCCGCTCGGCGAGGAGACGGGAGCCTGGCTCGCGGGCGGCGTGGTGGCCCTCGGCCTGGGCCTGGTGGACGACCGCTTCGGGATGCGCCCCGTGGTCAAGCTGGGGGGCCAGACCCTGGCGGCCGGCGTGTTCCTGACGAGCGCCGGCGGACCCGCGCTGGGGCTGGGAGCCGCCGCCGATGCGCTGCTCGCGCTCGGGTTCATGGTGGCGCTCATGAACGCGGTCAACTTCCTCGACAACATGGACGGCGTGGTCGGGGGGATCGCGGCCATCGCCCTGTGCGCCTTCGCCGGGCTGGCGCTGCAGCGCGAGGCGCGCGGCTTCGCGGCCTGCCAGCTGGCCCTGGCCGGGGGCTGCCTCGGTTTCCTGCGCTACAACTTCCGCCGCGCCACCATCTTTCTGGGCGACGCGGGGAGCCTGTTTCTGGGCTATAGTCTGGGAGCCTCGGCCTTGCTGGCCCTGCGCGGCGGGCCGGGGGGCTGGTCGCAGGCGGGCGTGGCGCTCATCCTGGCCTACCCGCTCTTCGACCTGGTGTTCGTCGTCGTCAACCGGATTCGCGCGGGCCGGCCCATCTACCAGGGCGGCCGCGATCACAGCAACCACCGACTCGCGAGCGTCTTGAGATGTCACACGAAGACCGTCCCGATTCTCTACGCCTGTGGGGCCGCCCTCGCCGCAAGCGGCCTGTGGGTCCACGCGCTCAACCGGCCCCGGCCGGCCCTGCTGATGTCGGCCCTGTGGACGCTCCTGCTGCTGGGCGCGGGGATCTGGCTGTCCCGGGTCCCCGTGGAGAGCCCGTTGACCGCCGCCCCGCACGGCGCGAGCCCGACGAGCACGACGAGCGGCTGAAGGGCCTGGTGGACTTCATGGCCCGCGCCGTGGTGGACCATCCCGACGACGTGCAGGTCTCCCTGCTCGAGGCCGGTCCCGACGCCGCCTTCGAGCTGCGCGTGAACCAGGAGGACCTGGCACACGTGATCGGCCGCCAGGGGCGCACCGCGCGCTCCATGCGCCTGGTGCTGTCGGCCGCGGCGGCGAAGGTGGAGCGCCGCGCCACGCTCGAGATCGCCGACTGAGCGGCCGGGAGGCCGCCGTGCCCCTGATCCCGCTGGCGCGCATCGCGCGCCCCCACGGCCTGAACGGCGAGGTGATGCTCGGCGACACCCCGCTCGGCCCGCGGGAGCTGCGCGCCATCGGGCGCCTGACCTGGCGCGGCCGCGACGGCGCCGAGCGGGCGCTCACGCTGGTGGAGGCGCGCGGCGCGCCGGGACGCGTGGTGGCGAGATTCGAGGGCGTGGACCAGGTGGAGCAGGCCGCGGGGCTCCGGGGCGGCTGGCTGCTGGGGGAGGCGTCGCGGCTGCCGGACCCCGGGCCCGGCGTCGCCTACCGCTTCCAGCTGATCGGCTTCGAGGTGGTGAGCGAGGACGGGCGCGCGCTCGGGACCCTGGCCGAGATCTGGGGGACCGGCGCGCACGACGTGCTGGTGGTGCGGGGCGAGGGCGAGCTCCTGCTGCCCTCGGTGCCCGAGTTCCTGAAGTCGGTGGACATGTCCGCGCGGCGGATCGTGGTCAAGGTGCTCCCCGGGATGGAGACGGACGAGGGGCGCGGGGAGCGGGGCGCCCCCTCATGAAGGCAGCCTGACAGGTCGAGCGCATGCGCATCACGATCGTCACCATCTTCCCCGACCTCTTCCCGCCGGCGCTCGCGGAGGGCATGATCCGCGCCGCGCGCGAGAAGGGCGCCCTCGCCACCCGGGTGGTCAACCTGCGGGACTTCGCCGACGACCGCCACCGCACCACGGACGACTACCCCTTCGGCGGCGGCGTCGGCATGATCATGAAGGTGGAGCCGATCGATCGCGCGCTGGCCTCGCTGGCCGTGGGCGAGAAGGGCGCGCGGCCGGCCGGGACCCGCGTGGTGCTCACCTCCCCGCAGGGCCGGCGCTTCACCCAGGACGCGGCCCGGGCCTACGCCGGGCTCGAGCACCTGGTGCTGGTCTGCGGACGCTACAAGGGAGTGGACGAGCGCGTGGCCCAGCGGCTGGCGGACGAGGAGCTTTCGCTCGGCGACTTCGTGCTCTCGGGCGGCGAGCCGGCCGCCCTGTGCGTGGCGGACGCCGTGGCCCGGCTGCTGCCGGGCGTGCTGGGCGACTTCGACTCCGCCGAGAGCGATTCCTTTCAGGCCGGGCTCCTCGACTGCGGCTACTACACCCGGCCGGCCGAATACCGGGGCTGGACGGTCCCCGAGGTGCTGCTCTCGGGCAACCACCGGGAGATCGCCCGCTGGCGGCGGCGCGACGCGCTGCGACGCACCTTCGAGCGCCGCCCCGACCTGCTGGAGGGCGCGCCCCTCACCCCCGAGGAGCGGCGCTACCTGCGCGAGCTCGAGGCGGGCGCGGCCCGGCCCGCCGGCGAGGAGTGACGCGGCGCGGCGGGGTCGCCTCCTCGTCCGCAAGTGCCCTGAATGCGCTTGGCCGCGACGCGCGGCCCCGCTATACTGCCGCGCCGCTCGTTCCAGGCCCGGACCGCCGGGCGATCCGTTCGGAAAGGAGGCCCTGCCATGGGCCTGATTGACAAGATCGAGGCGCGCCACCTCAAGGGCGACCGTCCCGAGCTGCGGCCCGGCCACACCGTGGAGGTGTCGGTGCGGGTGATCGAGGGCGACAAGGAGCGCCAGCAGAGATTCCGCGGCGAGGTCATCAGCGTGCGCGGGGCGGGGCTCCGCAAGAGCTTCACCGTGCGCAAGGTGACGGAAGGCGTCGGGGTGGAGCGCACCTTCCAGCTCCATTCGCCCGCCATCGCCGAGATCAAGGTGGTGCGCGAGGCGAAGGTGCGCCGCGCGAAGCTTTTCTACCTGCGCCGCAAGAAGGGCAAGTCGGGGCGCCTGGCCGAGAAGGTGGCGACGGACGAAGCCACGACGTGACCCTGCCCGTCTGGCGCCGGCTGGCGCGCTGGGACGCGCGCAATGTTCCGGGCGACGGAGCCCCCGTTGCCGGCGTGGACGAGGCGGGTCGCGGTCCGCTGGCCGGGCCGGTGGTGGCGGCGGCGGTGGTGCTGAAGCCCCGCGCGCAGCTGCCGGGGCTCGACGATTCCAAGAAGCTCACGCCGGCCCAGCGCGGCGAGGTCTACGCCCGGGTCCTCCAGGAGGCCCGGGCTTTTGCCTGGTCGGTGGTGGGGCCGCGCACGATCGACTACATGAACATCCGCCGGGCGTCGCTGCTCGCCATGGGACGCGCGGTGCGGCGGCTGTGCGTCGCGCCGCGGCTGATCCTGGTGGACGGGCGGGACGCCATCCCCGGCCTCCCCTGCGAGCAGCGCGCGGTGGTGGACGGCGACGCGCGCAGCCTCACCATCGCCGCCGCGTCGGTGGTGGCCAAGGTGGTCCGCGACCGGGTGATGGACTGCCTGGACGCGGCCTACCCCGGCTACGGCTTCGCCCGGCACAAGGGCTACGCCACGCCCGAGCATCTCGAGGCGCTGGCCGCCCGCGGGCCCTGCGCGCTGCACCGCTACTCGTTCACGCCCGTCTGCACGCTGAGCCTGGCGCTGGAGTAAGATGGCCGGGCCGCGGGCGGCGTCTGGCCGCGGCGGCTGCCTGCGCCCCCGCGGGAGACTCGATGGGGAGCGCCCAGGTGAGAGGCGCGGCGGGCGAGGCGCTGGCCGCGGCCTTCTTCGAGCTGCGCGGAGCGCGCGTGGTGGGCCGCAACGTGCGCCTGGGAGGCTGCGAGGCCGACCTGCTGGTGCGCGAGGGGCGCACGCTCGCCCTGGTGGAGGTCAAGCTGCGAGGGCGGGCCGATTACGGCGGGGCCGCGGCCGCGGTGGACGCGCGCAAGCGCGAGCGGCTGTTGCGGGCGGCGAGCGCGCTGCTCGCCCGCGGGGAGCCGGAGGTGCGGGTGGACGTCGTGACGATTGACCTCGACCCAGATGGCCTGCGCCTGCGCCATTACCCCAACGCCGTGACCCAGGCCGTCTGAATCCGAGACCGGCTCATGCCCAAGCGCCCCCGCTTCCGGCCCCTCCGCCTGCCGCCGCGCTTCACCCAGCGCTGGCGCGCGCGTCTGCGCGCCCAGCGCCGGCT
>JBBIHL010000192.1:0-6250 GCA_037447075.1 Candidatus Eiseniibacteriota bacterium
GGCGCCCAGCCGGGCCCGGCGCCCGCTCCCGCCTCGGCGGCCGCCGGGCGGTGCGGCGTGTGCCATCCCAGCGAGCGCGTGCAGTTCGACTCCAGCCGTCACGCCAAGGAGGACGTGCGCTGCACCTCGTGTCACGGGGGCAACGACCGCTCGCTGGAGCTGCGCGTCGCCCACGGCGGCGACTTCCGCGGCCGTCCGGGGCGCACCGACATTCCCAAGCTGTGCGCCTCCTGCCACGCCAGCGTGGCGATGATGCGCCCCTACAACATGCCGGTGGATCAGTACGCCCTCTACCTCACCTCCGGCCACGGGCGCCGCCTGGCCGCCGGCGACTCTCGCGTGGCGGTATGCTCCGATTGTCACGGCTCCCACGACATCCTGCCGCCCGGCGATCCGGCCAGCCGCGTGTTCGCGCTCAACATCCCCAGGACGTGCGGCCGCTGCCACGGCGACACCACGCGCGTCCGCCGCAACATCTACCACGAGTACATGACCAGCCTGCACGCGGCTGAGCTGCTGGACCGGGGAAATCCCCGCGCGCCCACCTGCGTGAGCTGCCACGGCAGGCACGGTGCGGCTCCGCCGGAACTGGGCGACGTGGACAAGGTGTGCGGCCAGTGCCACACCGCCGAGCGGCGCTACTTCACGGCCGGACCGCACAAGGTCGCGCTCGCCAAGGCCGGGCGGGCGGAGTGCGCTTCATGCCACGGCGACCACGCCATCCAGGCGGCCAGGCCCGAGCGGCTCTCCGCCATCTGCGCCAGCTGCCATCCGAAGGATTCGCCGCAGGCCGCGCTCGGCAGCCGCATGTGGACCGAGTACCGCACGGCCGCCGCCGAGCTGGAGAAGGCCGCCGCGCTGGTCGCCAAAGCCGACGCGGTGCCCCTCAACACCGAGGACTACCGCGCGCGGCTGCAGGAGGCCCGCACCTACTTGAGCGAGACGCTGCCGGCCGCGCACGCCGTGCAGGAGGACGCCGTCGCGGCGCTGGCCGCGCGGGCGCGCTCGGTGGGCTCCGAGATCGAGAGCGAGATCTACGCCAAGCTCGGCAACCTGCGTACGCGCCGGATCGTGCTCGTCGTGTTCTGGTTCTACCTGCTGCTCACGGTGCTTGTCCTGCGCCGCTTCCAGAAGGGGGAGCCGCGGGCCGGGTAAGGCGTGCCCGCCCCTGCCTTCCATGCCTCGCTTCCTCGACTGGGTGGACCCCGAATCCCGGTTGGGCCGCTGGGTCGCGCGCGCCAGCCGGGGCCGGCTGACTCCGCGCGGCCTCCGCATCGCAACCTTCGGCGTGGCCCTGGCGGGCAGCCTGGTGCTGGTGGGCATGCTGTTCGCGATGCAGGTCTCCTCGACGCCCAGGTTCTGCGGCAGCTGCCACATCATGAAGCCCTACTACGACTCGTGGGCCGACTCCAAGCACGTCGGCATCGCCTGCGTGGACTGTCACATCCCCCCCGGGATCACGGCCGAGTTCCGCAAGAAATGGGAAGCGCTCTCCATGGTGGCGCGCTACTTCACGGGCACCTACAGCACCAATCCCTGGACCGAGGTGGACGACGCCGCATGTCTGCGCTGCCACGAGCGCCGGCTGCTGGAAGGCAAGGAAGTCTTCCATTCCGTGGTCTTCGACCACGCCCCCCACCTCACCGAAACCCGCCGCGGGCTCAAGCTGCGCTGCACCTCGTGCCACTCGCAGATCGTACAGGGCACCCACATCGCGGTGACCTCGAGCACCTGTGCCCTGTGCCACTTCAGGGGGCAGGCCCTCAACGCCGGGCTCGGGCGCTGCACGCGCTGCCATCAGGTCCCCGAGCGGGTGGTGAGCGCCGCCGGCACGTCGTTCGACCATTCGCAGGTCGGCCGGCTCGACATGGACTGCAGCTTGTGCCATGGCGGCGTGGTGCGGGGCGAGGGCACCGTGCCGCGCGAGCGCTGCCTCACCTGCCACAACGAGCCCGCGCGGCTGGCCCAGCACGGGAACAAGGACTTCCTCCACCGCATGCACGTCACCCAGCACAAGGTGGACTGCATGAACTGCCACCTGGAGGTCGAGCACGGCCGCGCGCCGCCACCCGGCCCGGTCGCCGCCGCCGACCCCGGCAGCTGCGGTGCCTGCCACGGCAGCGGCCACTCGCCCCAGCAGAACCTCTACGCGGGCGTGGGGGGGCGCGGCGTGCCACGCATGCCCAGCCCCATGTACGCGGCCGGCGTGAAGTGCGAGGGGTGTCACAACGCCGCGCTGAGCGAGGGCGCGGCGGGCGGCGTGCAGGCGGTCGTCGCCGGCGCGCCGCCGGGGATGGCCGCCATGATGGGCATCCACACCCAACGCGCGAGCGCCGTCTCGTGCATGTCCTGTCACGGCCCGGGCTACCTCATGATCTTCGACGCCTGGAAGCGGGGCGTGGAAGCCCGCACCGCCGCTCTGCGCGCCCAACTGGACGCCAGCGTGGCCGCGATGGGGGTCTCGCCCCCGCCCGCGTGGGAGGACGCCCGGCACAACTTCCTCATGGTGGAACGGGGGCGCGGCATCCACAACGTGAACTTCGCCTACGCCCTCCTGGAGAAGGCGCACGAGCAGATGAACCTCGCGCGGCGGGCGCGCGGGCTGGCGGCGCTTCCGCTGCCTTGGCCCAGCGTCGCCGGAGGTACCGCCAGCTGCCTCACCTGCCACGCCGGCGTCGAGAAGCAGCAGGGCGTGTTCGCGGGCCTGCAGTTCCCGCACGGACCCCATCTGGCCGCCGCCCGGCTCGACTGCGCGACCTGTCACCGCCCCCACCCCGAGCGCGCGCCCGGGGAGGTGGTGCGCTTCGGCAAGGACGGCTGCATGCCCTGCCACCATCGCTCGGCGGAGATGGACGCGCCCAGCTGCTTCAGGTGCCACGGCGACGTGACGGCGCGCACGGTCGCGAGCTTCCGCGGCGAGTTCTCGCACAAGGCCCACTTGGAAGCAGGGCTGGAGTGCGCGGGTTGCCACACCCCACGGAACGGCGACCCGCGCCCGGACAAGAGCGTGTGCGCCCAGTGCCACGAGGGGGGGTGAGGCCCGCGCGGCGGAGTGCCCCGCCGGAGCCGGCCGGAGGTCGCGAGCTACGCGCTGCCGGGGGAAGGGCCTCCGGCCCGGGGAAGGGGTCGGCAGTTCGCCAGCGGGCACGAACTCGAGCCCCCTGGCCCGCACGCCTCACACCACATCGGGCAGGCTCCGTACGGCGTGGTGTCGCCCGGGCCCCACGTGCAGGGCGAGGCTCGCTCCGGGCGGGCGATCCGCACCAGCGCCCGGCGCATGGGTAAGAGCGCCTGGGCCGTGCGTATCAGGACCGCAGGCGGACTGCAGAAGGCCCAGGCTCCGGCGGCCCCCACACCGGCGGCCGGTGGGATCGGAACTGCCCCCCCTCACCGGTACCCGAACAGCGCCGCATACAGGATCAGCACGATCAGCACGATCCCGATGGCCAGCGCCACGGTTCCGAAGATGCGCCAGGCGCGCACCGTCCGCGGCGATGGCGCCGGGACCAGGTGCCGCTCCAGCTCCCCGCGGCGCACCAGCTCCTCGTACTCGCGCGGGCGCTCCTGCTTGAACTCCTCCAGCGGCACCCCGCCGGTGAAGATCACGCTGTCCATGGGGAACTTCTCGGGGCGCGAGTGGGTGTTGAAGAAGTGCACCGTGAAGATGAAGCCCACCGCGAGCAGCGCCTCGTCGCTGTGGACGATGGTGGCCACGTTGAGGAACCAGCCCGGGAGCAGCTTGGTGAAGAAGGTAGGGAACCACAGCAGCAGCCCGGTGAGCCCGATCACGGTCACGCCCCAGAACACGGCGAAGTAATCGAACTTCTCCCAGTAGGTCCAGCGCCCGTAGGCGGGCCGCCTGCCCCGGCCCAGGAACCACAGCACGGACTGCCAGAACTCCTTGAGGTCGGTGCCGTTGAACAGCATGCCGTTGGGGCCGGTGATGAACGTCCACCACCTCTGCCCGCTCTGCCGCTTCCGGCGCACCAGGTCCGCCAGGTGCAGGCCGAAGTAGGTGAAGGTGATGATGGCGCAGACGCGGTGGATGAAGCCGGCCGCCTCGAAGCCGCCCAGAGCGCGCGAGAGCGCCCACGCCCACGGGGTGTAGGAGAACTTGAGCGTCATCCCGGTGAGCGCCAGCCCCAGGAAGCTCACGATGACCATGATGTGCAGGTTGCGGTAGAGCTTGGGGAAGCGCTGGACGTGGAGCGCTGATTCGCGCGCGTGGGTGCGCTTCAGCTCGCGACGGTAGCGCAGCGAGCGCGGCAGCCACGCCAGCGTGTGCAGCCAGGCGAAGGCGAACGTGCCCACCAGCAGTCCGGTCATCCCCCAGAAGGTCCAGAACAGCGCCGGATACTTCCTGGGATCGTGGTGGGTGGCGTGGGTGAGGTAGCCGGCGAAGCGGCGGTTGGACCCCGGGTGGCACTGGCCGCAGGTCTTCACGATGTTGTGCCGGCTCAGGTGGGAGCGCGGGTTCCACACCGGCAGGATGTCGTGCGCCCCGTGGCAGTCGTAGCACTTGGCGGTCTTGAGGTAGCCGAGCTTGGAGACCTTGCCGTGGTAGGTCTCGAAGTAGGTCTCGGCGAGCTGCTGGTGGCAGCGGCCGCAGCTCGTCATGATCTCGAGCCGGAAGTCCTCCCGGTCGGTGCGCCGGATGGTGTGGGCCGAGTGGCAGTCGCTGCAGGTGGGCAGCGGCTCCTTGCTGCGCGAGACCTCGGCGGAGTGGATGCTGCCGCGGTAGAGCTCGTAGATGCCGCGGTGGCACTGGGCGCAGGTCAGGGCCACGTTGGCGCGGTTCACGCTCGAGCCCGGGTCGGCGTGGGGCAGCTCGCCGTGCGCCGTGTGGCAGTCCACGCAGGTCGCCGTCACCGTGAGCCCGCTCTCCAGCAGGCCCTTGCCGTGGATGCTCTCGACGTAGCGTTCCACGATCTGCCGCTCCGGCCCCTGGTAGCGCACCGCGGCCTTCTGCCCGGTGCGGTGGCAGCGGCCGCACAGCGCCGGGATGTTGTGGGCGTAGGTGGGCGACTCGGTCTGCACGCGGCCCAGGGTGCCGTGGGTGCCGTGGCAGTCGCGGCACACCGGCGCGTCGGGCGAGCCCTTCGCCGCGAGCTGCCCGTGGGTGCTGCGGCGGTAGGTGTCCACCACCTCGGCGTGGCACACCGAACAGTCCACCCGGGCGGTGAGGGTGCGGCACGGGCGCACCTCGCTGGGGGTGCCGCCGGTGTGGCACTGGGCGCAGGCGATCCGGGCGTGGCGGGAGCGCTGCAGCTCCGCGGCGTCCACGAACATGGCCCGCCCGTCCGCGGCCTTCAGCTCGCGCCGCTCGTGGCACGACAGGCAGTCGCGGTCGGACATGCCCTGGGTGTAGAACACCTTGCGCACGCGGTGTGGCTGGTGGCACTCGACGCACACCGGGATCTTGTTGGGCTCCTTCTCCCACAGCTCGCCGCGGATCACCTTGCGGTGCACCGTCTCGATTCGCACGTGGCAGCGGGTACAGGTGCGGGCCACGTTACGGTGGGCGATGCTCGAGCGCGGGTCCGTGTGCGGCAGGACGTGGTGGGCGGTGTGGCAGCTGGTACACACCGCCGTGGTGAGCAGACCCTTCTTGTAGAGCCCCTCGCCGTGGATGGACTCCGAGTAGTTCGCGAGGATGCTGTCCTGCGGGATGTGGTAGATGAGCTGTACCGGCGAGCCCTCGTGGTGGCAGCGGCCGCACAGCACCGGGACGTTGGAGACGTGGGCGGGCGAACCCAGGTCGCCGGGCCGGGTGACGTCGTGGGCGCCGTGGCAATCCCGGCAGCGCGGCGCCAGCCGCTCCCCGCGTGCCGCGGCCTGGCCGTGCAGGCTCTCGGCGTACTGGCCCTGCTCCGGAAGGTGGCAGCTCCCGCAGGCGACCTTCCGGAGCGGGGCCTCGTGCGGGAGCTCCTTGCCCTCCAGGTCGGCATGGCAGTCGGTGCACGCCAGCTTGGCGTGGGGCGAAGCCCGGAGCGCCGCGGCATCGAAGGCGGGGGCCTCGCCGGCGGCCCGCTTGCCCGCCGGGCGTCCGGGGTCGTGGCAGAGGGCGCAATCCTCGGAGCCGGGGAGCGGTGCGGGCTGGGCGGGCTGCGCCTGGCGCGTCGAGCCCGCGGGAGGTTCCGGCGCCGCCCGCGCGCCCACCCACAACCCCAGCACCAACAACAGCACGGCGGCCGCGGCCATGCTCCAGGCCGCGACCGGAGGACCTTCCCCAACAGCGGCGCCCGCCAAG